>JAVHLY010000066.1 GCA_031081585.1 Armatimonadota bacterium | reverse complement strand
CTAGCACCGGGTCCTGGCTCGCGCGCGCCGGGTCAGGATCTGCGTCGCAGACCGCCTCCCCGTGACCCTACAGCACGCCCGTCTCGCGCAGCAGCCGCAGCGTCTCCTCCAGGGCTTGCAGGTGGTTCAGGTCGACCCCGGGGGTGCGGATGCGGTCGAGCGGCACGAGGCGCGGGTCCGCGGGCACCCCGGCGACGAGCGGGTACTCGAAGGTCTCGCGGGCGAAGTACCGCTGCGCCTCGGGCGAGAGGAAGAAGGCGACCAGCCGCTGCGCCTCGGCGCTCTGGCGCGAGGTGTCCACGATCCCCGCCCCGGCCACGTTCACCAGGTTGCCGGCGTCCGGACCCGGGAAGTGGTAGTTGCGCACCGGGAAGGCCTCGCCGCGCTCCTCCAGGAACCGGTAGAGGTAGTAGTGGTTCACGAAGCCCACGTCGACCTCGCCGGCGCCGACTGCGGCCACGATGGCGGTGTTGTTGCGGTAGACGCGGGGGGCGTTGGCCTTGACGGCCAGCAGCCACCGCCGCGTGCGCTCCGTCCCCCACAGGAGGCGCAGCGCGGTGACGTGCGCCTGGAAGGAGCCGTTCGTGGGCGCCCAGCCGATGCGCCCGCGCCAGCGCGGGTCGGCGAAGCCGGCCAGGGAGTCGGGCAGGTCGGCCGGGCGCAGCCGACGGGTGTTGTAGGCGACCACCCGGGCGCGCCCGCTCACCCCCACCCAGAGCCCGTCCTTCGACCGGAAGCGCGGCTCCACCCGGGCGAGGAGGCTGTCCGGCAGGCGGCGCAGCCGGCCGGCGTAGGCCAGCGCGCCGAGCGCTCCGGCGTCCTGGGCGATGTAGACGTCGGCGGGGCTGTTCGGTCCCTCCTCCATGATGGTGGCGGCCAGCTCGGCGGTCTCGCCGTAGCGGACCCGCACCCCGATCCCCGTGCTCTGGCTGAACTGCTGCAGGAGCGGGCCGATCAGCTCCTGGGTGCGGCCGGAGTAGATGGTGAGCGCGGGCGCCTGCGCGAGGACCGCCGCCGGTCCCCCCGGCCAGGCCAGGACCAGCGCGAGCAGTCCCCCCACCGCCGCGACACCTCCCCACCTCGCCTCTCCGAACCTGCGCACCGCCTGACCACCCCCCTCCTGGCTCCCTGCGACGCTTCCCGGCCCGCCCGTCCTCGCGCCGGGCCGGAGAGCCGGCCCGGGCTGGAGAACCGGCCGCGGCTAGGCTATCCTTATTGTTGACCTGGGAACAACAGAATGGCCGAACAATCGTTGTTAGGACTCTACGGATGCTGACGGCGGCCGAGCTGCGGGAGCGGTTCCAGGCACGCGGGCTACGCATCACCCCGCAGCGCGACCTGCTCTTCCGCCTGCTGGAGGAGCTGGAGGGGACGCACCCCACGGCCGAGACCCTCCACCTGCGGGCCGCCCGGGTGATGCCCTCGATCTCCCTGCGGACGGTCTACGCCATCCTGGAGGAGCTCGCGGAGGTCGGCGCGGTCCGCCCGCTGGAGCTGGGCACCGGCAGCAAGCGCTTCTGCACCACCGTGACCCGCCACCACCACCTGGTCTGCGACCGCTGCGGGAAGGTGCTGGACGTCTTCGTGAACGTCGGGCCGGTGGAGATCCCGCCCGAGCAGGCCCGCGGCTTCTGCGTCACGGAGCAGTCCCTGGTCTTCCGCGGTGTCTGCGCGGACTGTCAGCGCATGGCGCCATCGGCCTCTGCCGAGCCAGCGGCCCGGCCCTGACGTCGATCCCCCAGGACCCCCAGACGAGCCTGCGCGAACTCTTCCTGCTCCGCTCCGACGTCGTCTTCCTGAACCACGGGGCCTTCGGCGCCTGCCCGCGGCCCGTCTTCGAGGCCTACCAGCGGTGGCAGCGCGACCTCGAGGCCCAGCCGGTGGAGTTCCTCGGCCGCCGATTCCCCGACCTCATGCGCGAGGCCCGGGGGGCGCTAGCCGCGTTCGTCGGCGCCGACCCCGACGACCTGGTCTACCTGCCCAACGCGACCACCGCGCTCAACACCGTGGCGCGCTCGCTCCCCCTCCGCCCCGGCGACGAGGTGGTGGGGACCGACCACGAGTACGGCGCGGTAGACCGCCTCTGGCGCTTCGTCTGTGCGCGCCGCGGGGCGCGCTACGTCCGGGCCAGGGTGCCTGTCCCGGTGGAGACGCCGGCGCAGGTGGTCGAGGCGGTGTGGGCTCACGTCACCGAGCGGACGCGGGTGCTGGCCTGCAGCCACCTCACCTCCCCGACCGCCCTGATCTTCCCGCTCGCGGCCCTCCTCCGCCGGGCGCGTGCGGCGGGGATCCTCACCGTGGTCGACGGCGCGCACGTGCCCGGACAGATCCCCCTCGACCTGCGGGCGCTCGACCCGGACTTCTACGCAGGGAACTGCCACAAGTGGCTCTGCGCGCCCAAGGGGGCGGGGTTCCTCTACGCGCGCCGGGACCGCCACGGGCTGCTCGAGCCGCTGGTGATCAGCTGGGGGTGGGATCGGGGCGAGGAACGCTCCGGCGCTGCCGCCCGCGTCCGGTCCGTCACCGAGGACGCCGGAGACGGCACCGCCCGCGGCGACAGCGAGGAGGCGAGGGACGAGGGACGCGAGACGGCGAGAGGCGGCGGGCTCGTCCTAG
>JAVHLY010000065.1 GCA_031081585.1 Armatimonadota bacterium | reverse complement strand
CGGCGGACCTCCGGTCCGGCCCGACGAAAGACCGGCCCCGGGAAGAGTTTCGGCGCACGGCGGGGGGCTGGCCTGCCTGCGGGGGAATGGCCGGAGCGTCTAGCGGGCGGCTCGCCGGGACGCGCGGAACCGCGCCCACATCTCGGCCGCCTCCCGGCGCGCACGCACCAGGATCACCGCCGGCAGCAGCAGCGCGGCCGCCCGCAGGGCGGGGTCGGTCTGAGTCACCCACGCCAGGGCGATGAGGACGGGGAATCCCACGACGCCGCTGGCGGGCACCCATCCGGTGAGCCGCCAGGCCAGCAGGCCCGGCACCGCCGCCGCGCTGAAGTACGCCGGCTCGAAAAACAGGACGACCCCCGAGGCCGTGGCCAGACCCTTGCCTCCCCAGAACCGGTAGAACAGCGACCAGTTGTGGCCGGCCACGGCCGCCAGCCCCGTGAGCAGCAGCGACCAGGAGGGAACGCGCAGCGCCCGGGCCAGGATGAGGGGGATGACCGCCTTGGCCACGTCCAGCGCGTAGACCACCAGCGCCGGCGCCGGCCCGAACATCCGCCAGGTCTCGGCGGTGCCCGGATTCTTGCCCAGCGCCCGGAAGTCCACCCCCCGCAGGCGGCCCAGCAGGTGTGCGGGCAGGACCGAGCCGCACAGGTACCCGACTGCCGGAGCCAGCAGCGCGGAGACCACCGAGGCCATCTCACCACCTCCCCGAACCGCGCCCGCCCTCCTCCCGCAGCCACCCGGTCTGGCGCAGGTACGCCATCGTCCGCTCCAGCGCCGTGACCAGGTCCACCTGCGGGGTCCACCCCAGCACCTCGCGGGCGCGGGATGTGCTGTAGTGGCTGCGCCGCACCAGGTAGCCTACCTCCGCCCGGGACAGCAGGGGCGGGCGGCGGGTCAGGACGGCGGCGACCTCCGCCAGCGCCGCCGCCGTCCGCAGCGCCCAGGCCGGCGCCGACCGCAGACGCCTCCCCGCCGCCGCGGCGTAGGCGCCGAGAAACATCCTCCAGGGCACGTCGCCGTCGGCCACGTTGTAGACGCCCTCCGGCACCGGGGCGCAGGCAGCCAGCACCGCGTCGGCGAGGTTCCCCACGTACACCGGGTGGCAGACGCCGCGCCCTCCGTCGGCCACCAGCGGCCAGCCCCGCCGCAGCCACCGCAGCGCCCGCCTGGCCAGCCGCCGGTCCCCGGGTCCGAAGACCTGCCCGGGGCGCAGGACCACGACCCGCACGCCCAGGCCGCGGGCGGCGCAGATCTCTCGCTCGGCGTCGATCTTGGTGCTCCGGTACCACCCCAGCGGCCACAGCGGGCTGTCCTCGGTGATGCAGTCCGCGGTGGTCGGGCCGTAGACGGTGATGCTGCTGAGGTGCACCACCCGCGCCACGCCATGCGCGGCCGCCGCCTCTGCCACCAGGCGGGTCCCCCCGACGTTGGTGGCCCGGGCCGCCTCCCGCGACGGCGGGCTTCCCATCCACGCCGCGCAGTGGATGACCGTGCCGCACCCCGCCATCGCCTCCCGGACGTCCTGGGGGCGGGTAAGGTCGCCCACCACGGGCCGCACGCCCTCCGCCCACAGCCCCGGCGCCTGCTCAGGCCGGCGCACCATCCCGCGCACGGAGATGCCCCGGGCCGCCAGCCGGCGGCAGAGGTGTCCGCCGATGAACCCGCCGGCGCCGGTGACCAGGACCGGCTCCACGATCGGCACCCGCTCAGTCGGGGACGATCCGCGCATCCCGCAGCCACCGTTCGGTCTCCGCCATCGCCTCCGCCAGGGAGTACCGGGGCGCCCAGCCCAGGATCTCGCGGGCGCGGACGGTGCTGACGCGCGTCCGGCGGGTGGTGAAGTGCGCCAGGCTGCGGGCCGCCGGCAGGGGACGGCGCAGGAGCGCGGCGGCCATCTCGGAGGCCAGACCTACCAGCCACACCGCCGCCGCCGGCGCCGAGCGCAAGGGACGCCGGCACATGCGGGCGTAATGCCCGAAGAACTCGCGCCAGGTGACGTCTCCGTCCACCACGTTGATGGCCTGCCCCACCGCATCCGCCGCGGAGGAGGCGGCCAGGACGGCGTCGATGAGGTTGTCGATGTACACCGGGTGCGCGTAGCCTCTGCCGCCGCTGGCCAGGACGGGACGGCCGGCGAGGATGCGCCGCACCGGGTGGACCGTGCCGCCCGTCGCCCGCGGGCCGTAGACTAGCCCTGCCCGCACCACCGTCACCGCCAGCCCGCGGGCCCCGGCCCCCGCCGCCGCCTCTTCCACCCGCCGTTTGATCCGGCCGTAGAAGTCCGCCGGCCTGCGCGGGGTGTCCTCGGTGATCAGCGGGGTGCGGGTCGGCCCGTAGACGGCGACGCTGCTCATGCACACCACCCGTTCCACGCCGGCGTCCAGGCAGGCCGCCAGGAGGTTGGCTGTCCCCTCCACCTCCACGGCCTCGGCCGCGGCCCGGGACGGCGGGATCCCGGCCCACCGGGCGCAGTGGATCACCGCGCGCGCGCCGGCCAGGGCGGCCGACAGGCCGCGTGGCTCTCGCAGATCCCGGGGGATGAAGGTCACCCGCGCGGCGGCCGGGGGAACCACATCCATTCCCCGCACGCTCACGCCATTGTCCACGAGGCGGTGCGCCAGGCGTGACCCGATCAGTCCGGCGACGCCGGTGATCAGGACGGGCTCGGGGATCGCGGCAGGGGTGGTCGTGAGCGCCCCCCGGGAATCATGTATTAATCATTGATATTCCAACGGGGAGGGAAGGGTCCTGCCGGTGCGCCCGGGGGCGGGCCCCTATGGGCGGGGCGGGGTGATG
>JAVHLY010000064.1 GCA_031081585.1 Armatimonadota bacterium | reverse complement strand
GGCGTCTGGTCACGACGGCTGACGCAGGAGCACCGAATTGTGTACCGCGTCACCGAAGACCGCATCGATTTCCTGCAGGCGCGGTACCACTACTGAGCCGGGTCGCTTTCCCCACATCTGCAGCTTCAGCCCCGGATTGACCACGATATCTTGGCGGCCGACGCGTTGCCGTGGCAGGCGTTCAGACCCAGGATGATCATGCCCGCGGCACCGCCAGGAGATGGGCAGGCCCCCCCACGGGCAACTGCGTGTCTACCTCCGCACCCTTTCCCACCGGTCTCACCTCGTATCGCTCAAGCCTGAAGCAGGCAGCTACTATCTCTGCCGTTCCGTGGGTTTCCACGATCCACACGGGCCGACACTCCCGCAGGAGGATGGAGGCACCTGCCAGTACGTCGAGCTCGGATCCTTCCACGTCGACCTTCACCAGCCGAGGAGCTGGACAGTTCGCGAGCAAGTTGTCCAACGGCACAACAGAACACTCGCCGTCGCCATCATCCTCCAGGCGCGTCTGACTCGGATGCTCCGCCAAGCGCCGGAAACGGGCACGACCCTCAGTCCGTCCGGCAGCCAGCCTGAGCGCCCTGACGTCATGCGCGCCGTTGGCTCTGAGATTCGTCAGGAGTCGGTCAAAGTTGATGGGATCGGGCTCAAGGGCGACGACGTTGGCCCCGAGCCGCCACAGAAAGAGTGAGTGATAACCAATGAACCCCCCCACATCCCACGCCCAATCTCCCGGACGCACGTACCTGCTCATCGCCTCCTGGATCCAGGGCTCGTAGGTGCCGAGCCAGAGAAACTTCTCACGCCTCAGGTCGAGCTCCATGCGCAGGCCTTGCAGACCACCACCCGCGATACGGACGGAACTCAAACCCTCGGGGACAAAGCGGTTGAGCGCACGGCGCAGGAACCCGGCCAGATGGGGACGACTGTACACTGACAGCGCCCACCGGTCTGGGAGCACTCGGCGGACGATATCAACGCCGCGAACGATCATGCTGCCGTCACCCGCCGCTTTGACGAATTCGTCAAGGATGTAAGAATCGTCGCGCTGTCCGAGACCCTCACTCTCATGGGATCAAATCCTCGCCGAGACCAGCCCGAGGGTCAAACCACCAGGTGCCTGCGCACCCACTCATTCAGCACGTACAGCGCCCAGGGCCGGGACCATCCCGTCCGGCGGGCCAGGAAGTCGCGCCAGACAGCCCGCACTTCCACGGGATCGAGGAAGAGCCGCAGCGGTTCGGGGATCGCCTCGATGCCCTCCTCTACCCTCCCCCTCAGCGGGCCGCGCAGCCACCGCTCCCACGGCAGGGTAAAAGTCCGCTTCCGGCCGCGGACAACGGCCTCAGGCAGGCGGTCACCCAGCGCCTCCAGCAGCAGGGCCTTGGCGCCGCGTCGTGGCCCCAAGCGCCCGGCCCGCCAGGCGTCGGGTAGGGAGGCTACGAACTCCACCACTTCCCGATCGATGAATGGCACCCGCACCTCGAGCGAGTGCGCCATGCTCATGGCGTCGGTATCGCGCAGCAGGGTGTTGACCAGATAGGTGCCCAGCTCCAGCGTTGAAACCCGGCCGAACGGGCCCAGCTCCCGGGACCGCGCCGCCAGATCGGCGAGGCGGTCGGCCCAGGGTCCGCCAGGTGCGGCGGCCGCAGTGCCGTTCAGCAGAGCAAGCACTCGGTGCGGCGGGAAGAGCGCCCGCGCCAGGGCATAAGGGTGCGGCAGGAGGTCGGGGGCAGCCAGCAGGTCGGCGACCTTTCCGCGCGCATCGGGGCTCAGCCCGGGAAGCGCACGGGTAGCCCGCGCCGCCCACTTCGCCGGGAGAGGAGCCCGGCGGGCCAGGGCTGCCAGAGCCTCCAATCGGGGAACTGCGACGAAGGTGGTGTAGCCGCCGAACAGCTCGTCGCCGCCCAGCCCCGAGAGGGCCACCTTCAGGCCGGCCTGCCGCGCCCCCCACGAGACAAAGTAGGTATTGATGCCGTCCATGCTGGGTTGGTCCAGGGCCGCCACCGCCTCGTCGAGGCGCCGCAGCGCCTCCTGGCCTGTGAGGACCACCTCGCGGTGTCGCGTGCCCAGCCGCCGGGCCGTCTCGCGGGCCAGGGCGGCTTCGTTCCTGTCGGCCTCTTCCGGGAAAGCCACCGTCACCGTGGAGATCGCGCCGTGGGCCTCGGCGGCCAGAGCGGCCACGCACGTGGAGTCCACGCCGCCGCTCAGGAAGACGCCCACGGGGACGTCGGCGACGAGGTGGAGGCCGACGGTTTCCGCAAGAAGGCGGCGGACCGCCGCCACGGACTCGTCCCGGGCGGAGTCCGCCATGCCGTCACGAGCCGCGGGGGCGACCGGCAGGCGCCAGTAGGGTTCCACCTCGACCCGCAGCGCACCGTCGTTCACCTGCGCCGTCAGGCGGTGTCCCGGAGGCAGCGACCGGACGCCGTCCACCAGAGTCAACGGCTCAGCCACGGACCCCCACAGCAGGTAGGCGGCCAGCCCCTCGGTTGAGAGCCGCCGCGGCGCCAGGCCCGAAGCGAGCAGGGCCCGGACCTCGGAGGCGAACAGCAACCGGCCGCCGGCCGTGGCGTAGTACAGCGGCTTGATACCCAGGGGGTCGCGCGCCAGGAGCAGTCTCGCCCCCTCCCCCTGGGGCCCGGCTTCGCGCGCGTCGGCGATGGCAAAGGCGAACATCCCCCGCAGCCGGCCCACGCAGCCGGCGCCCCATTCCTCGTAGGCGTGGACGACCACCTCGGTGTCGGTCTGCGAGCGGAAGACGTGCCCTCGACGCTCCAGGTCGGCCCGCAGAGCGCGGAAGTTGTAGACCTCGCCGTTGAATGTCACCCACACCCGGCCGTCCTCGTTGCTCATGGGCTGTTGGCCGGCCGGCGAGAGGTCGAGGATGCTGAGTCGGGTGCTGCCGAGCACCACGGTGGGAGCCGGGCTGTGGACGCCCCGATCGTCGGGCCCCCGGTGGCGCAGACGGTCGACCATCCGCCAGACGGGCTCAGGAGCGAGCAATGGAGGGCCGTACAGCCCCGCGTGCCGCACATATCAGATCACAGGCCGCGCGAGTGACCCTCTTCCGGCACGAAGGCCGTGCTGCGATGCGAGTGCTCCCGCAGCACTTCCAGGTAGATCTGCTCCTGCTGGGCCACAGGCTCGTCCCAGGAGAGATCGCGGCGTACCTCGAGGGCCCCGGCGCGCAGCCGCTCCCGCAGGTCGGGGTCTTCGAGCAGCCGGGAGAGCCCGTAGCGAATCGCATCCACATGGCAGGGCACGACGAGCCCGGCCCGGTCGGCGACCAGCGGGGCGATGCCGCACCGGTCGGTGACGACCACCGGCACGCCGCAGGCCACCGCCTCCGCCGCCGTGTTGCCGAAGTTCTCGCTGCGCGACGGCAGCACGACCACGTCGGCGTCGGCCAGGGCTGCCCATTTGTCGGCGCCGAACCGGGGACCCATGATCCGCACGCGACCGTTCAGCCCCAGCCGGTCACGCTGCCGCTCGAGCTCCTGGAGGCACCCGTCGCCGTCGTCGGGGCCCACGATGGCCAGAGCTGCCGGCGCTGGCACCGCACTGAACGCCTCCAAAAGCAGGTCGAGCCCCTTTTTCTTCGAGATCCGCCCCAGGTACAGCACGAGCGGCTGATCCTGCCCGACCCCGGCGTCCCGGCGGAAGGCCCCCGGCGACGGGGCCTCCTCGGGACCAGGAGGTTCCACGCCGTTGCGCCGCACCACGACCTTGGCCGCCGGCACACCGTCGGCCACGAGCTCCTCCCGCTCCAGTTCGCTGGTGGCAATCACGCGCGCCGCCCCGGCCACCACCGGCCAGCCCAGGAGGCGCCGGTAGGCGCGCTTGGGGCCGATGTTCCGCACGATGGGCCGGAACATGCCCAGCGGCTCGAGCACGTAGGGGACGCGCCACCGGCGGCAGAAGGCAGCGACGACGGGGCCCAGGA
>JAVHLY010000063.1:1544-5026 GCA_031081585.1 Armatimonadota bacterium | reverse complement strand
CCGCGCACCGCCCCCGTGTCCGCGTCCACGCCCGAGGGGATGTCCAGGGCGACGATCGGGGCCGGGGCGGCGTTGGCCGCCTCCACCAGGCGGGCGGCGATGCCCACCAGGGTTCCGCGGAAGCCGGTGCCGAAGAGCGCGTCCAGGATCACATCCGCCGTACTCAGAAGGGCCTCCGCGCCGGCGAGGGCCGGGCTCGTCACCGGCATGACCTCGACCCCGGCCGCCCGTGCGCGGATGAGCGTCTGGCGGATGTCGGGACCGAGCTCCTCCTCGCGCGCCGCCAGCAGCACCTCGACCCGCCACCCGGCTGCGGCCAAGTGGCGGGAGGCCACCAGCCCGTCCCCGCCATTGCGCCCCTTGCCGGCCAGCACGACGCACCGCCGGGCCGCGGGCACCTCCCGCCGCACGACCTCCGCGGCCCGGCGCCCCGCCTGCTCCATGAGGACGGGCCCGGGCAGCCCGTATTCCTCCTCGGCGCGGCGGTCGATCTCGCGGATCTCGGCGGCGGTGGCGACGCGCATGGTCGGTCGGCCCGGCTCCTGCCGGCGGCCTCCCCGCAAGCCCGCGGAGACCGAAGGGCGGGAGCCACTCCCCTGGTCTTTCGCCTCACCCCCCTCCACTCCTCGGCGGGAAGGCGTGCGGATGTCGCTGGCGGCGAGCGGTGCCGTCCTCGCCTGCGCTGCTGCGCGTGCCGCACCCGGTGCACACTGCCCACAGAATCCACAGCGCGCGAACGGAGAATCGGGATTGACGCATGCCTGGCCCGCCGATACTGTCACAACTAGAGGGGCGCGAGCCCGGCGGCGAAGTAGCCGAGTCAAACGCCGCGCACGTGGACGCCGAGAGCCCCACAGGTCTTCTTGGGGGGTAACTCCCGAGATCAGCCTCGAGGCGGTAGGCACCGGCGGCGCGCGCTGAAGACGGTGAAAAGTCGTCAGGGTTTGCGCCCCTCTTCGTGTACTTCCCGTCCCTGATCCGTTGACCTGTAGGGTTTAGCGCGCCAGCGCCACCGCCTGGGCCACCGCCAGGTGGTCGGTGTGGGTCAGGGAGACGAGGACCTCCCCCACGCCCAACCGCTCGGCCAGGGCCTGCGCCTCCCCGGAGAGGGCCACGGTGGGCCGCCCGGTGGGGTCGGTGCGGATCTCGATCTCCCGCCACCGCACCGCCTGCCAGCCCACCCCGAGCGCCTTCATCACCGCCTCCTTGGCGGCGAAGCGGGCGGCCAGGCGGGCCTGGGCGTGCGCCCCCCGGGCCCGGGCCAGCTCCGCCTCGGTGAAGAGGCGGCGCAGCAGGCGCTCCCCCCACCGCCCGGCGGCGCGGTGGACGCGCGCGACCTCGACGACGTCGAGGCCGACGCCCACCACGGCTCCGCCGGGCCTCACGGCAGCTCCGCTTCCTCGAGCAGGAGGTGGGGGATGCCGTCCCGGATGGGGTAGCGGCGCCCGCACTGGGTGCAGACCAGCCGGTCCTCGCGCAGCTCCAGCGGGGCCTTGTCGGCGGGGCAGGCCAAAATCTCCAGGACCCAGGGTTCCAGCATGGCGCTCACTCCACCGTCACGCTCTTGGCCAGGTTGCGCGGCTGGTCGATGTCGTGGCCGCGCTCCCGGGCCACGTAGTAGGCGAAGAGCTGCAGGGGGACGATGGCCACCAGCGGCGCCAGCAGGTCGGGCACCCGCGGCAGGCGGATGACGTGGTCCGCGTGGCGGGCGATCTGCTCGTCGTCCTCGTAGGCCACGGCGATGACCTCGGCCCCGCGCGCCTTCACCTCCAGGATGTTCGACACCGTCTTCTCGTACACATGCCCCTGCGTCACCAGCGCGACGACGGGGACACCGGGGACGACCAGGGCCAGCGTGCCGTGCTTCAGCTCGCCGGCGGCCAGCGCCTCGGAGTGGACGTAGGAGATCTCCTTGAGCTTCAGCGAGCCCTCCATGGCCACCGGGTAGTCGAGGCCGCGACCGATGAAGAAGACGTGCTCGACGTCGCGGTAGCGGCGCGCCAGCTCCGCCACCGCCGCCTCGCCCTCCAGCGCCGCCTGCACCTTGGCCGGCAGGGCGCGCAGCCCGGCCAGCAGGACCTCCGCCCGGGCGGGGTCCAGGGTGCCGCGGCGGCGGCCCAGGTCCAGCGCCAGCATGACCAGCGCCGCCAGCATGGTCAGGTAGGCCTTGGTGGAGGCCACGGCGATCTCGGGACCGGCGCGGATGTAGAGGACGTCGTCGGCCTCGCGGGTGAGCGCCGAGCCGACGACGTTGGTGATGGCCAGGATGCGCGAGCCGCGCCGCCGCGCCTCCCGCACCGCCGCCAGCGTGTCGGCCGTCTCCCCCGACTGGCTGATGGCCACGGTCCAGGTGCGCCCCTGGATCAGCGGGTCGCGGTAGCGCAGCTCGCTGGCCAGGTCCGCCTCCACCGGGATGCGGGCCAGGTGCTCGATCAGCCAGCGCCCGGCCAGCCCCGCGTGGTAGGCCGTGCCGCAGGCGGTGATCCACACGCGGTCCAGCGCGCGCACGAAGTCGTCGGTGACGTGCACCCCGTCCAGCTCGACGCGGCCGGCGGCGTCCAGCCGGCCCATGAGCGTGTCCATGAGCACGCGGGGCTGCTCGTGGATCTCCTTGAGCATGAAGTGGGGGTAGCCGCCCTTCTCCGCCATCTCCGCGTCCCAGTCGACGTGGACGGGCGAGCGCGGGCGCGGCCGTCCCTCCAGGTCGGTGATGAGGACGCGGTCGGCCCACAGCACCGCCATCTCCCCGTCCTCGATCACCAGCACGTCCCGGGTGTAGGGCAGCAGCGCGGGGATCCCCGAGGCCAGGATCGTGGCCCCGTCGGACTGGCCGACGATGAGCGGGCTGATCTGCCGCACGGCGATGATGCGGTCCGGGTGCTGGCGGGCCATGACCACGATGGCGTAGGCCCCGGTGGTCTGGCGCAGGGCCGCGCGCACCGCCGCCTCGAAGCGCTCCGGCCCGGGGGGCAGGACCGCGTAGGCCTCCTCGATGAGGTGGGCGATGACCTCGGTGTCGGTGTCGGAGCGGAAGACGTGCCCGCGGGCGGTGAGGGCCTCGCGCAGGGGGAGGAAGTTCTCGATGATGCCGTTGTGGATGACGACGATGTCGCCGGCGCAGTCGGTGTGGGGGTGGGCGTTCTCGTCGGTGGGCACCCCGTGGGTGGCCCAGCGGGTGTGGCCGATGCCCACGGTCCCGGGCAGCGGGTCGCGCGCGGTGAGCGCCTCCAGGCGGGCGAGCTTGCCTGCCGCCTTGCGCACGGCGATGTGGCCGTTGCTCAGCACGGCCACGCCTGCCGAGTCGTAGCCGCGGTACTCCAGGCGCCGCAGCCCCTCCAGGAGCACCGGGAGGGCGTCCCGCTGCCCGATGTAGCCGATAATGCCGCACATGCGAATCCCTCCACGTCGGGCCGGCGCGGCACGCCGCCGGATGCGGCCCGCCCGCGCAGGGCCCACTAGGTTCTGCCCAGCTGTCGCGCCGT
>JAVHLY010000063.1:0-1444 GCA_031081585.1 Armatimonadota bacterium | reverse complement strand
CCGGGGTAGCGCTCGCGCAGGCGGGAGGCGGCCGCCTCGGCCACGCCGGGGGCGGCGCCCAGCAGGTAGACCCGGTAGCCGTGGCGGGCGGCCTCGCGGCAGAGCGCCTCCGCCACGTCCACCCCGGCCACCCGCCGGCGCACGGGGACGTCGAGGATGCGCCCGGCCAGCACCGTGCCGATGCCGTCGGGGATGACCAGCCCGGCGGCGCGGATGACCGCGGCCAGGTCGGGGTCGCGCAGCGCCTGCATCACGAGCGCCCCGTTGAGGGAGACGACGTGCACCGGCGCCGAGCGGGCGGCCACCGCCCGGAGCAGCCGCTCCACGGCCTCCTCCAGGGTGACCGGGTGGACCGGCAGCCCGAGCAGGACCGCCGGGCGCAGCGCAGGGAGCGCGGTGAGGGTCTCGCTCACCCGCCGCCCTCCTCGGCGGCGTGCGGGGCGCGCTCCGCGCCGCAGCGGCGGGCGATCACCGCCGCGAGCTCCGCCGCGAGCGCCTGCGATTCCTGCGCCTCCTCCGCCTCCACCATGACCCGCACGAGCGGCTCCGTCCCCGACGCCCGCACCAGCAGCCGCCCCCGCCCGCGCAGCCGCTGCTCCGCCCCCAGGATCGCCGCCTGGACGTGCGGGTCGCGCGTCCAGGCCTCCCGGTCGCGCACCGGCACGTTCAGCAGCACCTGCGGGAAGCGCTCCAGCCCCGGGGCGAGCTCGGAGAGGCGGCGCCCGCTGCGGGCCATGATGTGCACCAGGTGCAGCGCCGTCACCAGGCCGTCGCCCGTCGTGGCCACGTCCAGGAAGATCACGTGCCCGCTCTGCTCGCCGCCCAGCACCCCGCCGAGCTCCCGCAGCCGCTCCAGGACGTAGCGGTCGCCGACCCGGGTGCGCTCCAGGCGCACCCCGCGCGCCCGGAGGTAGCGCTCCAGTCCCAGGTTGCTCATCACCGTGGCCACCACGGTGCGGCCGCGCAGGCGTCCGGTCTCCAGCAGGAAGTCGGCGGCGATGGCCATCGTCCGGTCGCCGTCCACCACCTCGCCCCGCTCGTCCACCGCGATCAGGCGGTCGGCGTCGCCGTCATGGGCGAACCCGACGTCGGCGCCGTGACGGCGCACCTCGGCCTGCAACACTTCCGGGGCCGTGGAGCCGCACCCCACGTTGATGCGCGTCCCGTCGGGCTCGGCGTGCAGCGCCACCACCTGCGCCCCCAGCGCCTCCCACAGGCGCGGGGCGATGCGCCAGGCCGCGCCGTAGGCGCAGTCCACCACCACCCGCAGCCCCGCCGCGGGGCGCAGCCCCAGCCCGAGCAGGTAGGCCAGGTAGTCGTCCTCCGCCTCCGGCCGCCCCCGCGCCGTCCCCACCCCGGTGCCGGTGGGCCGCGGCAGGTCGGCGTCGCCCAGCGCCGCCTCCAGGCGCGTCTCCACCTCGTCCGGGAGCTTGAACCCGTCCGG
>JAVHLY010000062.1 GCA_031081585.1 Armatimonadota bacterium | reverse complement strand
CGCCGCCCCAGTGCACGTGCCGGCCGTCGCCCTGGGACCGGTGGTCGACGTCACGGGGGCGGGGAACGCCTACGGCGGCGGGCTGCTCGTGGGGTGGGCGAGGGCGATCCGGGCCGGTCCGGAGCGGAGTCCGAGGCCGCAGCCGAAGCCGCCCGGTGCGGGGGAGGGAGGCCGGAGCGACGCGGCCCGCATCGCCGGGCTCCACGGGGCCATCTCCGCGGCGGTGACGCTGGGCGCACCGGGGGTGCCGCGCATCACTCCGGCCGTCCAGTCGCAGGCGGCGGCCTGCCTGGCCGCGCACGGCATCGGAGACCTCCCGCCGCCCTGACCACCGGGTCGCCTGGCCCGGGCCACCCGGCGCGCCGCGATCTCCTCGCCTCCCCCCGCGCCTTCCCCTCACGGGTATTCGCGTAGCACGTCGAGGAGGAGATCGAAGCACCGGTCCGCGTCCACGGCCACGGCCACCTCGGCGTTGGGGGGCGCCCCGCGCCGGGCCGCGGGGACGTCGGGAGCGGTGCGGGTGTAGCGGTCGTCGCACACCGTCATGCCGGCGGTGTGCTCGCCGTGCAGCTCCACCGCCACGTGCATCGGCGCGAAGCGGACGACCGACGGGTCGATGAGCGCCGCCGCGGCCACCGGGTCGTGCAGCGCTCCGCCCGGTAGCCCGTACAGGCGGTGGATCGCCGCGCTGTAGAACTCCAGCAGGTCGGCGGCGAGGGCCGCCACGCGCGTCCCCACGGCCCGGATGGCGCGGCGGCGCTCCGGCGTGGCCACCACTTGCTGGGTGACGTTCAACCCCACCATCCTGACCGGCACGCCGCTCGTGAAGACGGCGTGGGCGGCTTCGGGGTCGACGTAGATGTTGAACTCCGCGGCCGGGGTGACGTTGCCGCGCGCGGTGGACCCGCCCATGAGGCAGATCTCCCGCAGCCGCCCCCTCAGGCGCGGCTCCCGGCGCAGCGCCAGGGCAACGTTGGTCAGCGGGCCCAGCGCCAGCAGCGTCACGTCGTCCTCGCGCATCGCCGTCTCCACGATCAGGTCGACGGCGTGCCGGTCCACGAGGGGAGTCCGGGGTGACGGGAGTTCGGGGCCGTCGAGGCCGGTCTCCCCGTGCACCTCCGGGGCGTGGCGCGGCGGGCGCACGAGGGGGGTCGCGGCGCCGCGGGCCACGGGAATGGCCGTCAGCCCTGCCGCCTCCACCACCTTCAGCGCATTGGTGGTGACCTTCTCGACGGTCTGGTTGCCCGCCACGGTGGTGATGGCCAGCACCTCGAGGCGCCGGCCCGCCAGGAGGATGGCCAGGGCGTCGTCGTGCCCGGGGTCGCAGTCGACGATCACCCGGCGCGCCATGGTACCTCCGGCCCGGCACACTCCCCGCCCACGCCGGTCAGGCGGCGGAGGAAGGCGGGAAGGGTGGCCCCGCGCGTTTCCAGGAAGGTTGCCACCTCGGCCGCCGTCGGCAGGGCGGTGCCGGTGCCTACACGGGTGACGGACAGCGCGCCTGTGGCGTTGGCCAGGAGGGCGGCGGTCTGCATGTCGGCCCCAAAGGCCAGCGCCACGAGGAGCGCGGCGTCGAAGGCGTCCCCGGCGGCCGTGGTGTCCTGCACCGCCACCGGAAAGCCCTCCGCGGCCACGGTGCCCTGGGGACCCGCCACCACGGCCCCGGCTGCGCCGCGCTTGACGGCCACGACGTCGGGACCCAGGCCGCGCAGCGCCTGCATCAGCACCTCAGGACGGCGCGCCGCGCCGGCACCGACGGCCGTGCCGGGCGTGAGGCGGTCTGGGGAGGTGGCGCCGACCCGATCGATCACCGCCCTAGCCTCGGCCTCGGTGAGCAGAAGGACCGTGGTCTGCGCCAGGGTCCGTCCCAGGCTGGCCTGCGGCGCGCCGTGGGCGAGGGGGCCCGGGTCGAAGGCCGTGCGGGCCCCGCGGGCGCGGGCGAGCGCAAACGCCTCCTCCACGAGCGGCGCCGCGCGGAGCAGCACGTAGCCGTCGCTGAGCAGCCACACCTCCGGCCCCAGCCGCTCCACCCAGTCGGGCGGCACGCGCGCGGGCCCGGACGCACCGAACGTTCCCAGGAAGACGTGCTCGGCACGGGTGCGGTCGATCAGGACGACCGAAGTCGCCGTCGGCCCGGCCACACGGAGGAGCGGTGTCAGGTCCACGCCCTCGCGCTCCAGCACGCGCACAAGGTGATCCCCGAAGAGGTCGTCGCCCAGCCAGCCCAGCGCAGCGGTTCGCATCCCCAGGCGCGAGGCCACCACCAGGCAGTTGCCGAGCCCGCCCGGCTCCACCCGCAGCCACTCACCCAGCTGGTGCTCCCCGGCGCGCACCGGGAGCGCGGGGATGGGCAGCACCAGATCGGCCACGAGCCCGCCCAGGGTGAGCAGTACCGGCGCGCTCACCGCACCTCACCGCGCGTCCGGGACCGGCCTGCGGGCTCCCGCCGCCAGGCTCCGAGCTGTTCTCGCCGCCAGGCCACCACGGCGGCGCCCAGGGTGAGCGGGATGAGCGGGACCAGGAAGAAGACGGAGGCGGGCGCCGTCACCGGGACGCGGACGTACCGGTCACTGCCGGGGTAGGGGCGGCCGGACGGGTCGAGCAGCCGCAGGCGCAGCCGCCCCTCGGCGGTGACGGCGAAGCCGTGGAAGTCGGCAGGCTGTCCGCGACGCGGTGCCCGCACCTCGTAGCCCAGGGCCGCTCCCGGCACCTGGACCACCCGGTAGGGCCGCAGCTCGACCGTGGTGCGCCCCGCCGACCCGACGACCTCGAGGCGGGCGCGGGTGATCGGCGCGGTGTGGACCCAGCGCCACCCGTCGGGCCGCCCGTCGCGGCTCTGAGGGTCGAGCAGGCGCGCGTAGGCCAGGTCCGGGTAATCCCGGGCGGCGTGGGGCTGGAGGTAGAGGACCTCACCGCGCCGGGCGTAGATCGTCCCGCCGCCGTCGTCCGCACGCTCGGGGACGGTCCACCGCCGCTGCGGCACGATGGTGAAGGCGACCCCCTGGCGTCGGTGGGTGAAGACCACCACGGTCCGCTCGCTCTGCGGGCGGACGATCCCCTGCGGCGTGCGCAGCCGGATCCGGTAGCGTCCCGGCGGCAGGTCCAGCACGAAGCCCTGGTGGACCTCCGTACTGTACAGGCGGAAGGGTGGGGGCTCAGGCGGCGGCTGCGGCACCTGCAGGCGGCCGCCGCGCCGCCGGAGCTGGACGGCCCGGTCGAGAGCCTCGAGGTACCGCCGCCTGGCCTCGCTGTACCGCCAGAGGGCGTCGCGGTAGCGCGCTCGACCGCGCACGAAGGCCTGGTAGCGGCGGTGCGCCTCCGCCCCCACGTAGAGGACCGAGCGGCCGTCGGGGCCGTCGGGGTACTGGATGACGTAGGGCAGCGGCCTCAGCTGTCGCACCAGCCGGCTGCCCTCCCACACCTCCAGCGTGCCGGCCACCGGCACGTTCATCGTGTCCCAGTCCGCCCGGTATTCGCCGGTGATGGGCCAGTAGTAGACGAGGGTCTCCCGCGCGCCCACGACGCTGGGCCGCCCCGCCAGCAGGTAGATGGCATACCCCGGCAGCGCCGACAGGCCGCCGACGTACCCGTCCCAGGCGAAGGCGTTCACGCCGTAGACGAAGCGGTGTTCCCGGCGCGGGACCTGGGCCGCCGCCGCCCCCGCGCCCACCAGACAGGCCAGGACCACAGCCGCCAGGCACCGGGCGAGGGGAAGCCGCCTCACCGCCGCACCCCGGTGCGCTCCAGCGCGATGGTCCCGACAGCCAACAACACCGCGGTGTAGAGCCAGGGAGCCAGGGCGGCGGGAAGGGCCTGCGCGGCATCCCCGCGCAGCACCGCGGCCATCAGCCGGTCGACATAGCCGAAGGGCAGGGCCCATCCCGTCACCCGTGACAGCAGGAACGCCGTCCAGCGCACCACCTGGACCGGGCTGACGTGGAAGTCCGGCGTGGGGAGGCGGGCCAGCACCTCGTGGGCGACCTGCAGCCCCACACCCGCCAGGGCCAGCGCCAGCACAGCCAGCACGGCCGGCCGCGCCCGGCGCACCGCGCCCGCCACGGCGAGCCCGAGCGCGGCGGCGCCGGCCAGCGGGCCGATGGTCAGCAGGAGGACCAGCACCGCCCGCGGGCCCAGGTGCAACCCCGTGGCCGCGCTGAGCAGCGCGAAGCCTCCCAGCACGACGAGGAGGAGGACGGCGGCCAGCAGCGTCAGGCCGGCCAGCCGCGCCAGCAGGTAGGCCGCCGGGCTGACGGGACCGTAGCAGAGCAGCTCCACCGCGCCCTGCTCGCGGTCGCGCGCCACCGCCAGCGCCGCCCAGGTGGCCAGGACGACGGCCAGCAGCACCCCCGCCGCCGCCAGCGGCAGGGTGAAGGGCTCCCCGCGCACGAGCAGGCCGTCCTCACGGATCCGGTGCAGGTCGTTCTGCAGCAGCAGGGCGGCCAGGGCCAGCACCGCCGCGGCCGTGGCGTAAGGGGTGAGGCTGGTGAGGGCCGTCAGCAGGTCGAGGCGGACCATCGCCGCGACAGGCGGCCAGCGCAGCCACCGATCCGGGGCGGCGGGGATCACCCGCCGGGAGGCGAGGATGCCCATCGGTCGACGTCGGCCTCCGTCACCTGCAAGAAGGTCTCCTCTAGCGTCCGCTCACGCACGCGCATCCCCACGATCACCCCGCCGGCGTCAGCCACGGCCCGGGAGAGCGCCGCCCGCCGGTCCTCCCCGTCCAGCGTGGTGACGAGCAGCCGCCGACCCTCGCTCTCCACGCGCCCGACGTAGGGCAGCGCCGCCAGTACCGTGCCCAGGTGCGGCGCGGGGTGGGCCACCTCGATCTCCACGGCCCGGCCGCCCTCCAGGCGTAGGGCCGACAGCGGCCCCTGCCGCAGCAGGCGGCCGCGGTGCATGATCCCGACCCGGTGGGCGGTGCGCTCGACCTCGGAGAGGAGGTGAGAGGAGATGAGGATGGTCACCCCGGCCTCGTTCAGCTCCAGGAGGAGCCGCCGCACCTCCACCACCCCCTGCGGGTCGAGGCCGGAGACCGGTTCGTCCAGGATCAGCAGCGCCGGCCGGTGCAGCAGGGCCCGCGCCAGCGCCAGCTTCTGCGCCATGCCGCGGGAGTAGTCACGCGCGCACAGGCGGCGGAACTCCCACAACCCCAGGCGCTCCAGCAGGGCGCCAACGCGGGCGGCGGGGTCGGGCACGCCGTAGAGCGCGGCGAAGAAGCGCAGGTACTCCTCGCCGGTCAGGTGGTCGTGGACGTAGTCGTGCTCCCCGACGACCCCGATGCGGGCGCGCAGGCCCAGCGGGTCGGCCTCGAGCGGCCGCCCCCACAGAAAGACCCGCCCGGCCGAGGGGGCGACCACCCCGAGCAGCATGAGCAGCGTCGTCGTCTTCCCGGCCCCGTTGGGCCCGAGGAAGCCGTAGATCTCCCCGACCTCCACGCGCAGGTCCAGGTCGCGCACCGCCACCAGGTCGCCGTAGCGCCGGGTGAGGCCGCGGGTCTCCACGGCGGGGACGCCGGTCATAGCCAGGGGCGGGCAAGGGCGCGGGTCATGGCCGGGCGACGGCAGGGCTCTCGCTCATGACGGGGCGGCACCCGGGCGGTAGGCGGTCACCCGCTCGAGGTAGAGGGCCAGCTCGCGCTCCGCGTCCACCTCCAGGCAGACACGCACGTT
>JAVHLY010000061.1 GCA_031081585.1 Armatimonadota bacterium | reverse complement strand
GGGGCAAAGTACGGCCCGGGAGGCGGGGAGTCAGCGGCCGGGACGACCTCCCAGCGGAACCGCAGCAGGTAGGCCAGCGAGAACGCCGCCGCGACCGTGCTCCCGTCGAGCATGATCGCCAGCAGCACCCGCAGTTGTCGGCGGCGGCCTTCATCAAGCATGCGGTCCACCATCGGACGGTATGCCCGCGCGTCCCCCTGGATTAGTCAGAAGGCGGGCCCCACCGACCTCCCAACCCCTCTCGGCATGTTCGCCGCTGCCCGCATTCGATCCGCGGTGGGCGAGTGCGCGTCGGTAGACGCCTAGCGTCCGCACCACCATCCGATCCACCGTGTATGCCTCCAAGACCCTGTCGCGAGCTGCTCGCCCCAGAGCGGCACGGCGAGTGGGATCATCGGCCAGCTCGACCAGAACGTCGGCCAAGGCCCATGGGTCGCCGGGCGGCACCAGGACCCCCGCCCGCCCGTCATCTAGGATTTCCTGAAGGGTCGGCAGGCGGCTGCACACGACAGGTTTGCCGAGGGCCATCGCCTCTAGGACGGCAAGGGGAAGGCCCTCCCAGCGCGAGGGCAGCACGATGATATCCATCCCGACGAGGAGTGCCGGAACGTCGTCCCGGAAGCCGGTGACGCGCAGCCGATCGGACAAGCCTAACCTCCTCGACTCGGCCTCCACCTCGCGGCGGAGTGGGCCATCGCCCACCACCAGAAACCGCGCGGCCGGCCGTCGGACAGCCACCCCCGCGGCGGCCCGCACGAAGGTCAGCGGATCTTTGTCTGGCACGAGACGGGCGATCATACCGATAACCAGGGCCTCGGAGTGTCCGTCATGCTGAACGTCATTCCGGGCCTCGGCGGTCAGCGCGAAGAGGTCAATTCCGTTGGGGATAACCTCCACGTGCTTAGCAACGATGCCCCGAGCGGCAGCCGCCCGGGCGTCGGCCAGCGCGACACAGATGATCGTGTCGACAAGCCGGCCCGTTACCCGTTCGGCCACGGTAGCCCCCCACCGCAGCGGTCCCGGCAAAACCCGCTTAAACGAAAACGCATGAGCGGTATAGATGAGCGGGGCCGGGGTTCGCGCGACCCATGCTGCCACCGAGCCCAGGAAACCCGCTCGGCTGCCGTGCAGGTGGATCAGGTCGGGATGTTGTCGGCGGAACCGCCGGACCAGCCTGGGTAACGCGCTCGAGCTCAGCGGTCCGAGCACGGTGACGGGCACTCCGGCGTCCTGCATCCGCCGTCCTGTGCGACCCATCACTCCTGTGAGGACCTCGACGTCGAAGCCTTCGCGGCGGAGGGCCGGGACGAGTGCCAGGAGGTGCCCGGCCCCTCCTCCGACCTCCATCGTGCCGATGACGTGGATGACCCGGTATCTCATAGGTCTTCACCTCGGCCGCCAGTCTCCAACTAGAGACTGCATCGCCCTCTGCTGATGACGCCAGGTCCGCATTACCCTGACGAGCCCTCGTGCCGTGCCGCGGGCTGTCGGCCAGTCCCACACCTTCGCCAATAGGGTGGCGAAACCCAGATTGAGCCAAAGGAAGGCCAAGCGGTTGAGTGCAGACTTGGGCACGTATCGCTCGTAAAAGTGCAGCCAGCTGAGCACCCGAAGTTCGCAAAACCGCTCGCGGTCAATCCGACTGACCGGCGTACGTTTGTGGAGAAGACGGGCATCCGGGACCCAGCGCAGCTCGTAGTGGCGGGCCACCGCCACGCTGAAATCGCGATCCTCGCCGAAGCTGTAGCCCGTATACTCCTCATCGAATCGCAGGCGAGTGAAGATCTCCCGGCGAAAGGCCATGTTGCCGCCGTAGAGACGTAGGGCAGGACGGGGGCCTGGCGAGGGCCGCAGGTGAAAGTCGACGGCATCCCGCTCGATGCTGAAGGGCCCCCGGTAGAAGAGCCTGGAGCGAAGCAGCTGCAGCGGGGACATGGAACCGGCCATGTTCGTGATCAGGCCGCTCGCCCCGCCGATCCGGCCCGCCGCATCCGCCTCGAAAACCGCCAGGATGGCACGGCAGTACCCCTCCTCCAGCACGACATCGTCGTCCAGGAACAGCAGAATGTCCCCCTCGGCCAGGGCGACCGCGTAGTTCCGTGCGTGCGTAAGCCCGGGTAGGTCCGGACGGAAACTATACCGAAGCACGATCCCCGCAGGCGTCAGGATCCGCGCCGCCACCTCAGCCACCCCCTGACGTCCCTGGTCGACGATCACCACGTCCAGCGGCCGCCGGTCCTGGGCGGCGATGGATCGTAGGCAATCCTCCAGATCGTCGGGGCGATCCTTCGTGGCGATCAGGACAGACAGCCGGGCGGCCATATCAGCGCGGCCTAAGCAAGGCCGAGATAGTCCGGCGATCGGCCACCACGCGCGGGTCGCGGGCCAATCGGACCAGTGACATGGGCTCCGGCCGCAGTCGCCAGACATGGAGCGGGTGATCCCACTTCCGGTCAAGCACGAATTCGACCTCGTACTTCAGGGCGGCGAGCAGGGCGAAGAGCCGATCAAGATCGGCGGGAGGGAGGATGTGAGGATGGATCTCGACCAGTACCCGCGGCCGATAGCGGAGCAGAGTCTCGGTCATTCCCTGCAGCGCCCACAGCTCGGCCCCTTCGATGTCCATCCGCACCAGATCGAGACGGCGCAGGCCTTGGGTCACGACGACGTCATCGAGGGTAGTCAGCGTCACGGGGACGGTGCCCACTGCCCACGCCACGGGCTGCAAGGAGTGCCAGTTGGAACGGTCGCTGACCGCCAGCTCAGCCGATCCCTGGTGCTCCCCCACTGCGACGTTGAAAAGGCGAACAATGCTGGCGTAGCCATTGGCCTCCACGTTGCGGCGCAACGTGGCGAAGTTTGTGGGCTCCGGCTCGAAAGCCAGGATCAGCCCGTCGGGCCAAACCCGACGGGCCTCAATCAAGAGGAAGTATCCGATGTTGCTCCCGACATCGGCCACCACCATCCCCGGGGCCAGGACGTCCTCGAGCACGCGGGTCGTCAGAGGTTCGTGGATCCCGTAGACTGCCAGCTCCCTGGAGAGCCCCACATCCTCCGGCAGCAGCATCATCGAATGCCCCAGGACGGTGCGGTGTAGCCTCCCGTGCTGGCGACGGAGGGCCCGTTTCCATGCCCATTCCTCCCACGCCCGGACGGCGGGCGCTGTCAGCCGGTCTACTGTTTCCCACCACAACCCCCCCGGTCCATGGTGGGCCAGAATGTATGCCGCCCGATGGGCCTTCCACGCCAGCACGCTAAGAACCCGCATCGGCCGCCTGACTCCGTCGCGCCAGGATGATCAGCTCGCTGGTGCCGGCTGGGTTCTCCCGCCCCAGGACATAGTTCTGCAATCCGATCCAGGGTGACGTGCGATCGAGGTCGATCTCGAAGCGACCGTGCAACAGCCGGCGCACCTCCGACGCGGTGAAGCTGTACGGATGCGCCGTATCGCGCCGACGGGGACGCTCGAAGACCTCTACGGTCAGGACGAGGTATCCGCCGGGCCGGAGCACCCTCGCCATTTCAGCGACCGTGCGCTTGGGACTCGTCACGTGATCGAGTACGTTGGAGCAGAAGACGACGTCGAAACTGGCATCTTGGAAGGGAAGTGCCTCACCCTGACCCGCGCAGAGGATGATCTCGGGCGGATACGTGTACATCGTCCGATAGAGGTGCACTAGGGGATCCACGCCGTACCGATGGCCCTCGATGAAGTGGAGAACCGTGCTGATTCCACAGCCGACGTCCAGGATTCGGCACGCTTTCAGGGGCACGCGCATCTGAATCTCATCCAGGTACCGGTACCGCCGCCAGTATCCTCGCACGTCGTCAAGGTGGTGGGCGAAGAGCGGTGCCCATTGGGCTTGGAACGCCAGCTCATGACGGTATTTGTCAGCATCCCCTCCTCCTCGCCCCGCGACGCGCCGGATGACCGCCAGGAGGCGCCTCGCCGCCGCCCGGCACCAGTTCCTGACAACGATCGCCCAGGGTAGCGAGCCGGACGCATGGGGAAATGCCGGACCACCTGCACCTCCATCCGCGCCGACTCCTCCGAGGGACCGCCCAGCCGTAAGGGATAAGGCGGCCAAGTAGGCCGATCCACCACCAGCGAAGGCAATGCCGAGCGGCAGACCCCGGAGCAGCGTCAGGACGATTACGAGCGCGGCTGCAGAAGTCACGGCCGGGACGGTCGCCCGTGCGGAAACGACCGGCCACACAACGCGCCGGACGTGTGCGAGCAGGAGTGCCATGATCAACACGTCGCTGAGGACCGTGCTCAGACCGGCACCCACCGCCCCGAGGCGGGGAATCGCCGCGAGATTCAGCACGAGGTTCGCACCTGCGGCTGCCCAGACAACGCGTGTCCGCACGTACTGGCGTCCCGCGGCGGTCAGGGTCGCTGCCAGGCTCCCGTTTAGCAGCCGCACCGGAATTGAGCATGCGAGCAATTGCAACGGCAGCACCGCGGCCGTATACCCCGGGCCATACGCGGCGGTTACAACTCGGCGCCCCTCCACGAGTAGCACCGCCGTGACGGGCAGTGCCATCTGGACTCCGTACCGGATGGCCGTCTCCTGCAGTCGGAGCGCCTCAGGGCGCCGGCCTTGATCGAGCACACGCGCCATGACAGGCACCTGGGCCGTGCTGACCACCAATCCCAACGTAGAGAACGGCAGAGCCAGGGCAGTTGCTGCCCGGTAGTAGCCCACCTCGTCTAGCGAGCGGAACATTGAGAGGAGCACGATGTCACTTTGCACATACACAGTCGTCGCCAGGACATTCAGGCCGAACGGTATCGCCGCCCGTCCCAACTTCCAGGCTAGGCTGAGGTCGAGATGGAGACGCCCCCCGTGAAGCGTGCGGAACCAGATGGCGGCGAAAGCGGTAAGCGCCGCGACTCGCGATAGCACGAGCACCCATAACAGCGCTCTGAGGTCAGGCTGGCGATTGACCACGACAAGCCCGAGGGTGAGGGCCACCGATCGCTCGACGACGACCACCAAGGTGTCTAGCTCGGACCGCTCGAAGGCGAGTACCGTGGCACGGAACAGCTGGATCAGCGCTCCTAGCGCCATCCACAGCGCGCCGACCAGTATGCTCTCTTGCACCAGTGGCGCGGATCTCAGCGCCCGCGCGGCCGCCGTCAGTCCCAAAGAGGCAACAGGCAGACAACCCAGGGTCCAGACGATCGCAGCACCCAGGTACGCTGCGGCGCGGTCGCGCGATCGGGCAATCTCTCGCATTAACAGAAGGTTGATCCCGCCGTCTGCGGCGAACGTCGCCAGTGCGACAAGCGTGGTGACGACCGACAGCGCACCCAGCTCCCGTGTCCCCCAGGATCGCGCCACCAAAGCGGTGAGCACGAACATGGTGGCGAACTCGAGACCCCGGGCCATCCCCTGCGCCGTGGAGTTCCTGACAAGCGCGGTTTTCAACGCACTCTCAGTCACACGATGCTCCTTGCTCCTGCCAACCAAATCGACGGCGGAGGTCCGAGCCATCAGGGCGCCCTCCCCAGAGCATCCAGCGCCTGACGGATCCGCGTGTCGGCCGGACGATGCCGGGCGACCACTTCGAGTACCGCGCGCGCCGCCGCAGGCCGGCCGCGGGCCACATACAGTTCCGCCAGGCGTAGTGCAGCCGTGACGGCGGCGGAATCCTCGGCGACGACGGAAGCCAACAACCGTTCCGCCTCGGTTTGATCCCCCTTAGTCCGATAGTATTCTGCCGCTTCAACCAATAATGAAGATACCTGCGGCCACAGCAGCATGTACAGACTTCCTTGAGCCAGGCCTTTGTCGGAAAACTGTTCGTCCACCCGGCGGTAGATCCTCTCGGCCTCCTCCGGCCGGCCCTGAGCGAGGTAGACAGATGCCAGCAGACGGTAGGCGTCCGGGCGGTTCATGGGGTCCAGGGCCAGCGATCTCT
>JAVHLY010000060.1 GCA_031081585.1 Armatimonadota bacterium | reverse complement strand
CCCCCGACGAGGCCCTGCAACCGCCCGCACCGGCCGGTGACCGTCAGGGATCCCCTCCCAGGGGTGACCTCCCGCCCGCGCCGTCGCTCAGCAGGCTTCGGCGGCAGAGGACGGCGTAGGCGTGGCCGAGCGCGCGGACATCCGCCTCGGGTAGCCGACGCGCCTGGCGGCCTCCTTGACCCACAGGCCGGGCAAGGGAGGCGGTTGGATGCTCAGCTTGGATTGACTAGTCAAGTGCTCGTGGACTTTTGATCCATCAGGGTAGGCGGTGAGGATTTCTAGGAATACATGACTTCCTTGCCGAATTCCCTTAATCTGGGGAGGACGCGGGGGCGCCGCCTGCATCCCACACACAACTCCATAAAGGAGGGGAAACATGCGCAAAGCCATCATTGCCCTGGCTCTGGTTCTTTGCCTGCTGGTTTCAGGTGCCATCGCTCTGGTGACTCCAGCGCTGGCAGGGGACGATCCGCCGGACAGCGACCGCGCCTGCCTTCCGGTTCACAACCCTGACAACGTCTCGATCTGCCTCAACGGAGACGACCCGCCCGACAGCGACTAGCGAGCCCCTGAGAGGACAGAAGTTCACGACCGGACCGAAGCGCCCCCGCCCCCCCCGCCTCCCCAGCTTTTCCCTCAATCCTCGCCTGACAACGCTCTCAATCGGGTATAGGAATTTGGGTTTCCAGGGACGAAGTTCTTTCCCCTGGTAAACTTCAGGCGTGATTCGGGGAGGCTTTGACGTGCTCGGCCAACGCATCAGGCAGCTTCGCCAATCGCGGGGCCTCACACAGGCGGACCTCGCGGGCAACGATGTTTCAAAGGGGTATATCAGCCTCATCGAGAAGGGCGTCGTCAAACCGTCGCTCGAGACACTCCAGGCGATCGCCTTCCGACTGGGAACCTCGGTGGACGCTCTGCTGGGCGGTGACCGGCTACCCGCTCACGCTGCGACCACGGCTCTGCTCGCGCTGGCGGAGGACGCGTTGCGGCAACGGGACTTCGTCCGGGCGGATCAGCTCCTCCAGGCCGTCCGCTACGTCGCCCAGACCTACGGCATCGACGAGGGCACGCGTGAAGCCCTCCTCATGACAGGGGCCATCGAGGTAGAGCTGCGCCGCTTTGACGAGGCGCTCTGGACGGCGCAACGGGTCCGCAAGCTGGCTGAAGACGCACACGACCACTGGCGACTGGGGCGTGCCCTCCTCCTCGAAGGCCGCATCCGCGTCCGCCAGCGTCGTTTCGACGACGCCTCCCGCACGCTGGCCGAAGCCTTGCGGCTCCTTCGGAAGGCGCGTGCCGGCCGCGATCCCGCCAGGATCGAGGCCCTCATCGCGCTCGGCACGGCGCTCTTCTACCAGGGGAACCTGCGCGGCGCACGGCGGCGGTACCGGGAAGCCGCCCGATCCCACGTCGCCCGCCATAATCCAGTCCTTCGGGGGCGGGCGTACTGGGGCCTTGGACTGGTGTACCGCAAGGCCAAGGCCTTTACGGAAGCCGAGGCCGCCCTCGCGGAGGCGCGCCGGGCGTTCGAGGCCGCGGAAGAACTGCAGGAACTGGTCCGTGTCCTGGAGAATTTTGCGCATCTTTTCTACGACACCGGACGCTACGTCGAGGCCCTGAAGCACCTGCATCATGCCTTGCGGGTGACGGACCGCCTCAAGATGAAGCCGGTCCGGGCCAAGATCCTCACCGAAATCGGGCGGATTCACGTGACCCTGGGGAATCCGCAGGAAGCGGAACACTTTGCCAACCAGGCGGCGGCGATCGCCAGAGAGGTAGGAGATCCCGTTGAAGTCGCCGAGGCGACCTTCGTCCTCGCCCGCGTGGTGCTGGCCCGCGGCGATCGGGCGGCGGGCCTCTCGCTCCTGCGCCAGGCGCTCGCCACGTTCAAAGAGCACAGCATGACGGCACGCGCCGAGCAGACCAGTTTGGAACTGGCGCATGCCCTGGAGGCCACGGAGGAGGCCCGTACGCTGCCCCCCCTCGAGGACCTTCCCGGCATCGAGGTGTCCAGCCTCCACGGCTGAGCCGGCTCCGCGGGCCGTCGCCCCGGTACTCCTCACGGCAGGAGCGGGCGCGCCGGAGTTGGCCAAGCGGGTAAAAGGTCATCGGCGGGGCTGAGGTGCGGCATTCCACCGTTCGCTGACTGCACACGTCGAATCCAGAGGACATCCTCCCGATGCCCTGGCAGATGAGCCTGTCGCTCCAGACCGACCTCGAAGCCCTGCGGGTCGCCCGAAAGATGGTGGCATCGGTCGTCCGGACCCTGGCCGCCCCTGAGGACACGGCCGCCCAGGTCGAAGTGGCGGTGGGCGAAGCGCTGGCCAACGCGCGCGTCCACGCCTACCAGGACGGCGTCGGCCCCCTCGAGATCCTCCTCACCTACGATGGGACCGACCTGACGATCAGCGTGCACGACAGCGGACGGGTGGTCACCCCCCTGCCGGAGCGGGTGCCGGTGGCCGTGAACACCGGGGCGGTGCGCCGTCGCGGGCTCTACCTCATTGGCCAGCTCATGGACCGCACCGAGATCTCCCGCGTCGGGCCCGAGGGCGGCACCCGCCTCCGCATGACCAAACGCCTCCGTCCCTGAGCAGCCGCGGCGGGGATGGACAGCGCCTTGCCGTCGGAGGCCGCCTTCGCCAGACTGGCCTCATGGGGAAGGCTGTCCAGGCCGTGCTGGAGACCGCCGGGCACGAGGTCGTCATCACCAACCCGACCAAGGTCTTCTTCCCCGGGCCCGGCTACACCAAGCTCGACCTGGCCCGCTATTACCTGACCGTCGCCGCGGCCGCGCTGCGCGGGATCGCCGGGCGGCCCCTCGTCCTGAAGCGCTACGTGCACGGGGTCGCCGGAGAGCCGTTCTTCCAGAAGCGCGCCCCGAGCACGCACCCCGACTGGATCGAGACCGTGGAGCTGCGCTTCCCCTCCGGCCGGACCGCCCGGGAGATCGTCGTGCGGGACGCCGCGCAGCTGCTCTGGGTCGTCAACCTGGGGTGCATCGACCTGAACCCGCACCCGGTGCGCGCGGACGACCTGGAGCACCCCGACGAGCTGCGATTGGACCTCGACCCCGGCCCGGGCGTCCCCTGGGAGACGGTGCGGCGGGTCGCGCTGGTGGTCCGGGAGGTGCTGGAGGCCTACGGGCTGCGGGGCTGGCCGAAGACCTCGGGCGGGCGCGGCATGCACGTGAACGTGCGCATCGCCCGCCGCTGGACCTTCGACCAGGTCCGCCGCGCGGCGCTGGCCCTGGCGCGCGAGGTGGAGCGCCGCGTCCCCGCGGACGCCACCAGCAAGTGGTGGAAGGAGGAGCGGCACGGGGTCTTCATCGACTACAACCAGAACGCGAAGGACCGCACCGTGGCTTCGGCCTGGTCGGTACGGCCGACGCCGGACGCGCGGGTCTCGATGCCGCTCGACTGGGACGAGGTCCCCGGCTGCGACCCGGCGGCCTTCACGCTGGCGACCGCCCCGGCCCGGCTGGCCGGGCGGGGCGACCCGGCCGCCGGCATCGACGCCGCGATCGGCTCCCTCGACGGGCTGCTGGCCCTCTCGGCCGAGCAGGAGGCGGCCGGTCTGGGAGACGCGCCCTGGCCCCCGCACTACCGCAAGCAGGCCGGCGAGCCGCCCAGGGTGGCACCGTCGCGCCGGAAGGCCGCGTCGGGGGCGCCAGCGGGACAGCCGGCGGTCCAGCCGGGCCGGCGCCGGCCCAGGTACCCCCTCGTCACCGTGGCGCAGGCGGAGCACCTGGAGGAGGCGCTGGCCGGCCTGGAGCGCTGGAAGGCCCGCCACCCGCAGGCGGCCGCGCGGCTCCGGCCGGAGGACGTCCTCGTCGACGCGATGCGCGGACGGTCCAGCACGTGGACGCGCATCCGCGTGAACCTCCGGCACGTGCCGGCAGAGGCGCGCCCGCCTCACGAGCCGCCTGACCCCGACGACGACCCCTGGCGCCGCCCGCCGGCCCGCCGGCGCCCGGCCGCTGACCGTGCCGATGGCGCCCCCAGCCCGAAGATGCGCCGCAGCTCGTAGGGCGGCGCCACCTCCAGCTGGTCGTAGGTACACTCCCCGGGCCGCTTGTCCGGCCGCCAGCGCAGGAACTGCGTGGCGTGGCGGAAGCGGTCGCCCTGCAGGTGGTCGTAGGCGACCTCGCAGACGCGTTCGGCACGCAGGGGCTCCCAGCTCAGATCCTTGCCGCGGTTCCACCGGGTCGTCGCGCCTGGCAGGCGCTGGCCCCGCGCGGCCGCGTCGGCCTGCGCTTCCGCCCAGCCCCGCCAGGGGTGGCCGTCGAGCGCGCGCTCCCGCAGCGGGGCCAAGTCGGCGACGAGCTGGCGGCGCATCGCCGTGGGGAACGCCCCGGCGACGCCGACGTGGTGCAGCCTCCCCTGGTCGTCGTACAGGCCCAGGAGCAGCGAGCCGACCATCGTCCCCACCGCGCCTTTGTGCCAGCGGAAGCCGGCGACGACGCAGTCGGCGGTGCGGCGGTGCTTGACCTTGACCGTCGTGCGCAGGCCCGGCCGGTAGGGTTCGTCCAGCCGCTTGGCCATCACCCCGTCCAGGCCGGCCCCCTCGAAGCGCCGGAACCAGTCCTCGGCCACGGGCCGGTCGCGCGTGGCCGGCGAGAGGTGCACGGGCGGGCGTGCTGCCGCCAGCACCTGCTCGAGCCGCCCGCGCCGGACGCGCAGCGGCACGGCCCGCAGGTCCTCGTCGTCCACGGCCAGGAGGTCCCAGGCCACGTAGGACGCCGGGGTCTGTGCCGCCAGCAGGGCCACGCGGGAGGCGGCCGGGTGGATGCGCAGCAGCAGCGCGTCGAAGTCGAGGCCGTCCGGGCCGACGATGACGATCTCGCCGTCCACCACGGCCCGCTCCGGCAGCGCCGCGGCCAGCGGCGCCAGCAATTCCGGAAAGTAGCGGTTCATCGGCCGCTCGTCGCGGCTCTGCAGCAGGAGCTGCTCGCCGTCGCGCCAGACCAGGGTGCGGAAACCGTCCCACTTCGGCTCGAACTGCCACCCCTCGCCTTCGGGCAGGGCCTCGGCGGGCGCGGAGAGCATGGGCTTGAGCGGGGGCTGGAAGGGGAGGCGCACACTTCCATCCTACCCTGCGGGGACGGAACGATCTCCGGTCGTCACGTACCATAGGACCATGCGGACGTCTCGCGACCCGTCGCTGCGTCCCGGCCCTGCGGCCGGCCTGTCATGACCGACCTCACCCTCCTGAGCGCGCGGGAGGCCGCCCGGCGGATCGCCGAGGGCACCCTCACCGCCGAGGCCCTGGTGCGCGCCTGCCTGGAGCGGATCGAAGCGCGCGAGGCCACCGTCCGGGCGTGGGCGTTCCTCGACCCGGACCACGCCCTTGCCCAGGCGCGCGCCCGCGACCGGTCGCGGGCCTCGGGACCGCTGCACGGCGTCCCGGTCGGCGTGAAGGACGTCTTCGACACCGCTGACATGCCCACGGCGTACGGGTCGCCGATCTACGAGGGCCACCGGCCGGCCGCGGATGCGGCCTGCGTGGCGCTGCTGCGCGGGGCGGGTGCGGTGGTGCCGGGCAAGACGGTCACCACCGAGTTCGCCGCCTTCACCCCCGGCCCGACCAGGAACCCTCACCATCCCGGGCACACGCCCGGCGGGTCGTCGAGCGGCTCGGCCGCGGCGGTGGCCGACCGGATGGTGCCGCTGGCCCTGGGGACGCAGACGGCGGGGTCGGTCATCCGTCCGGCCTCCTTCTGCGGGTGCGTGGGCTACAAGCCCACCTACGGGTGGATCCCGCGCGCGGGCGTGAAGCTGCTCGCCGAGACCCTCGACACGGTCGGCGTCTTCGCCCGCGACGTGCCGGACGCGGCGCTCCTGGCCGCGGTGCTGGCCGGCCGCCCCGCGCTTCGTCTCCCCGAGGAGGCACGGCCGCCGCGTCCGCGCATCGCCCTGTGCCGGACGCCGGAGTGGGCGCACGCGCAGCCGGGGACGCAGGCGGCCATCGAGACCGCCGTGGAGGCGCTCAGGCGGGCCGGGGCGGTGGTGGGCGAGGTCGAGCCCCTCCCCGAGCAGGACGGGCTGGTGGACGCCCAGGCCGACATCATGGCCTACGAGATGGCTCGCGCCCTGGCCTACGAGCGCACGCAGCACGAGGCGCAGCTGTCACCGCGGCTGCGGGAGCTGCTGCAGCGCGGATTGGCCATCGCCCCCGAGACCTACGACCGGGCCCTGGCCCACGCCGCCCGCGCCCGCGCCGCGCTCCACCGCCTCTTCGGCGACTACGACGCGCTGCTCGTCCCCGCCGCCCCCGGGGAAGCGCCGGCGGGACTGGAGGCCACAGGAGACCCCGTCTTCAACCGGACCTGGACCCTCCTCCACGTCCCCTGCGTCACCGTCCCCGCGTGGTGGAGTCCGGCCGGGCTGCCGGTAGGGGTCCAACTCGTGGGACGGGTCGGGGACGACGCCCGCCTCCTGGCCGCAGCAAGGGTCCTCGAATGCATTCTGGGATAGGGAGCGGACCTCGGCATCTGCGATGAAACCGA
>JAVHLY010000059.1 GCA_031081585.1 Armatimonadota bacterium | reverse complement strand
GGGGCGAGGAGCCCCAGACAGCGGAGTCCTACCGCAAGAACGTGGCCGCAAAGTTCCCACCGGTGTACTACGCCCGGCTGGAGCGCTGCTTCCGGAGCCTGCTGGCCGCCGACGATCCGGCAGAGCTGCGGGAGGAGGTGGTCTACAGCGTGTACGACCGCTGGAAGCGTCGCTGCGGGGTCGGCCGGCTCGTCGACCTCGACCGCCTGCCGGCCTGGTGCGAGAGCGAGCGCGGGCGGCGGGCTAGCCGGCGGGGCTCCTGAGCAGAAACCCCACGACGCCGCCCCCCGCGACGAGCCAGGCCGAGTTCACCCGGGTGCGGACCAGCAGGAGCGCCGCCGCCAGCGCGAGCAGGACGGCAGGTAGGTCCACCAGCGCCGCCCGCCCGAGCTGCCAGGTGACGCCGGCCATGAGCGCCACGGCCGCGGCGTTCACGCCGTCGAGCAGGGCCCCCAGCCACGGCGAGCGGCGCAGGCGCGGGATGAAGGGGTGGCTGGCGGCCACGAAGAGGAACCCCGGCAGGAAGATGCCTGCTGTCGCCAGCGCCGCTCCGGACAGGCCCCCGAGCAGGTACCCGATGAAGGTCGCGGTGGTGAAGAGCGGCCCCGGCGTGAACTGCCCCACGGCCACGGCGTCGAGGAGCTGCCGGTCGGTCAGCCATCCCAGGCGCTCGACGAAGTCGCCCCGCAGGAAGGCCAGCAACACGTAGCCGCCGCCGTAGAGCACCGCACCAATCTTGAGGAAGACCAGGAAGAGGATCGTCGGGTCGAAGGGCGCGGCCCCCGCCGCCGACGCGGCCGCCGCCGCAGGGAGGGCCGCGGGCACCCCAGGCCACCCCGGCCCGCCGTGCGCGATGGCGGCCCAGAGGATGCCCGGCCCCCCGGTCAGCACCGCTCCGAGCCGGCGGCGGTTGGCCAGGAGCATGACGCTCACCCCGGCCAGGAGGAGGAGCCACAGCTCGTTCACGCCGAGGAAGAACAACGCCAGGGTGATGAGGGCCACCACCGTCGGCAGTGGCCCCCGCAGGGCCGCCCGGCCCAGCCCGAGCAGGGCGTGGGCCACGATGGCGATGATGACGGGCTTGACACCGTAGAGCAGGGCGGTGGCCTCGGGCGTCGTGCCGTAGCGGACGTAGGCTCGGGCCATGGCCAGCGCGATGAGCGCAGCCGGCAGGATGAAGGCCGCCCCGCCAGCCACCAGCCCCGGCCACCCCGCCCGGGTGTAGCCGATGTGGATGGCCATCTCTGTGGAGTTGGGGCCCGGGATGAGGTTGGTGGCGCCCAGCAGATCGAGGAACTCCTGATCGGAAAGCCAGCGCCGACGGCGCACCACCTCGTCGCGCATCATGGCGATGTGCGCGGCGGGGCCGCCGAAGGCGGTGAACCCCAGGCGCAGGAACAGGGCGGTGACGGCGAGCAGCTCCGACCGTCGGGCAGCCATCACGACGATCTTCGTCCTCCCGCTCCGGCCCGCCTGGTGAGGCGCCGGCAGGAGGAGGCGACGGCCGGGGGAGAAACCCAGGTGCCGATGCGGGTCATCGTCCCGATGCCGGTCACGGTCCCTCCGGGGGGATCGGTTTGAGCCTCGTCGACCTCCTCTGGATCTTCCTCCTCCTCTCGGCCATCCAGCCCGCCGTGCAGCGGTGGATGCTGCAGCGGGCGCGGATCGCCTTGTTGCAGCGCCTGGAGCGGCGCCGGGGCTCCCGCGCCATCACCCTCATCCACCGCCAGGAGACGATGAGCCTGCTCGGCTTCCCCATCGTCCGCTACATCGACATCAACGACTCCGAGGAGGTGCTGCGGGCCATCCGCCTGACGCCCCCGGAGATGCCCATCGACCTGCTGCTCCACACCCCCGGCGGCCTCGTGCTGGCCGCGGAGCAGATCGCCCGCGCCCTGCGCGAGCACAAGGGCAAGGTCACGGTCTTCGTGCCCCACTACGCCATGTCGGGCGGGAGCCTCATCGCCATGGCGGCGGACGAGATCGTCATGGACCCACACGCCGTGCTCGGCCCCATCGACCCGCAGCTCGGCCAGTTCCCGGCCGCCTCCATCCTGACGGTCCTGCAGCGCAAGCCCATCCAGGAGGTGGACGACCAGACCATCATCCTGGCCGACATCGCCGAGAAGGCCCAGCGCCAGGTGCGCAGCGTGGTGCAGGACCTCCTGGGGGACAAGATGGGCGCGGAGGAAGCGGCGCGCCTGGCCGAGGTGCTGACCCAGGGGACCTGGACCCACGACTACCCCATCACGGTGCAGGAGGTGCGGGCGCTCGGCCTGCCGGTCTCCACTGACATGCCGGAGGAGGTCTACCGGCTCATGGACCTCTTCCCCCAGGCCGCGCAGCGCCGCCCGTCGGTGGAGTACATCCCCGTCCCCTACCGCGGCACGGAGCCGCCGCCAGCGCCGCGGCCGCGCGTGCCTCAGCGGTAGGAGACGCCCTCTCCCACGCGCCGCCCCTCCCGGTCCAGGGCCGCCAGCACGAGCCACAGGAGTACCAGGCCGAAGGTCATGTTGCCCATGACCCACATCACCCCACCGCCGAGGCGGAGGTCGTCCAGCGGGGAGAGATTCCACGGACGCGCCATGGGGGCGCCGACCGACGCCACGTAGCCGGCGTAGAGGGGCCGCTCGGCCAGCGCCAGCGCGAAGCTCAGCAGCCAGTTGAGGACGTTCGCGGCCAGCACCAGCGCGATCCGCCCGCCCACCGTGGCCTGCACCACGTGGGGATCAGGGGCCAGCAGCACGCCCCACAGCGCCAGCGAGCCGAGGAGGAAGGTGGCGTGCTGCAGGGCGTGCAGGGCCTCCACGCGCAGCGCCGCGTCGTAGAGGGCGGGGAGGTGCCAGCCGAAGAGCACGGCGTGGTACAGGAGGAAGGCGGGCAGCGGCGTCCACAGGGCGGTGACGACGGGGCCGAGGACGCGCCGGCGGCGCAGCCACCCCAGAAACGCCGACGGGAGCGCCAGGGCGAGCAACGGGGCCGCGACCATCATCAGCAGCAGGTGCTGGGCCATGTGGAAGGTGAAGGATCGCTCGGCGGCGGCATGGAGCGGCGAGAGCAGGGCGAGCGCGGCGACCGCGAGCGCCGCCCAGCCGCAGAGGCGCTGCGGGCGGCGCGTGGGAAAGCGGGTGGACACCCACAGCCAGCCTGCCGTCCCCGCGGCCAGCGCCGCCAGCACCTCGGGCTCCCACGACCACAGGGAGAGGGAGAGGGGCTGGGCCGGAGGCACGTGCGCCAGGAATGTCATCCTCCTTGATTGTAGGGGACGCATCCTGCGTCCGGCGACGGTGGCGCCTGTAAGGGACGCATCCAGCGTCCGACGATGGTGGCGCTGCCTGCAGGCGGCGGCTATAATGAACGTGTTCGGGCCGGTGGCGCAGCTGGGAGCGCGCCGCAATCGCACTGCGGAGGTCGGGGGTTCGAATCCCCTCCGGTCCACCACCCTGACGGCTCACAGCAACCTTCCTGGCCTGCTCCATCTCTGCTCTGAATTGCCGGAAATCCTAGGTCGAGCCTCCGTGCGCCCGGTCTTTGGCTTTGGCAAGGCCAGACTCCTGGCAAGTCGATTCCAGGCTGCCGGGTGGCCACGCGAGACCTTCCTCGTTAGACTATTGACAAGCCATAGGCACTAGTGACATTATCGGCGCTGGGTGAGAAGACGTGCAGCTCAACATCTACGTGCCAGCGGACAAGCAGGCCCTGCTGCGCGATCTGGACGAGGCGAGCCGCAAGACGGGCAGGCCTAAGAACGATCTGGTCCTGGAAGCATTGGGCCGCTACCTCGCAGCGGTCAGGCCGCGTCTGGGTCGGTACCGTCTGGGCAAGGTCCAGGCGTGGCGCCGCGCCGAGCTCTACGCGCGGCGTCTCAGTCGATGATCCTGCCCGACGCGAACGTCCTGGTCTATGCGCTCAACGAGGATGCCGGGGAGCACCACGACAGCCGCGCGGTCGTCGACGCCGCGCTCGACGGCACGCTTCCCGGCGCCCTGGTCCCGCAGGTCCTCATCGAGGCTTACGCGGTGCTCACCGATGCCCGCCGCATCAGGACCCCCCTTGAACCGGAGGTGGCGTGGCAGGAGATGAATGCGCTCCGGGCGGGCTTGCGGACGTTCGACCTCACACCGCAGGTCTTGGACATCCTGACCGGCATCATCGCCTCACGTCGGCCGTCCGGCCAGGACATCTTCGATGCGTTACTCGTCGCGCAGATGCGGGCGCACGGCATCGATATCCTGTGCACGTACAACGTGGACGACTTCAGGGGCTATCCGGGCCTCACGGTCGAGAGCCCACCGCAAACGCTGGCACGAACCGGACTCAGGTGAGGGCGAGCGCCCTCCGGTCCGCCGGGCATTGCGCGAGCTGCCCGTTGCCTGGCGTCCGCGTCACGTCTTAGTCCGGGCGTCCAGCCCGAAGCGGCGCCGGCGTCCTCCCCGTCACCCGCCTACTCCGCACAGCACGAGAGCCGCTCGACGTCCTTGAAGAAGGAGAGGGCCACGATCTTCAGGGCCTCGGCCATCGTCGGGTAGACGTGGACCAGGTCGATGAAGTCGTGGACCGTGGCGCCAAACCGCAGGCCCATCGCCGCCTCGTGGATGACCTCCCCGGCGTCCCGGCCGACCATGCTGACCCCCAGCACCCGCCGCGTCTCCCGGTCCAGCACCATCTTCACCACCCCGCGGGTGTCCCGCACCGCGCCTGCGCGCGGGACCACCCCCAGGGGCACGCTGCTGCACCAGCACCGGTGTCCCCGCCGCACCGCCTCGGCTTCCGTCAGGCCCACCGTGGCCACCTGCGGGTCGGTGAAGATCGTGCGGGGGATGACCGTGTGGTCGACGCGACGGTCCCGTCCGCCCAGGGCGTTGTCCGCCACGATCACGCCGTCGTGGGCGCCCACCGGCGTGGCCAGGTGGCTGCCGGTGTGCGCCCCGATGACGTCCCCCGCCGCCCAGATCCCGGGAGCGGTCGTGCGCAGGGACTCGTCGACCAGCACGAACCCGCGCTCGTCGGTCTCCACGCCCACGTGCTCCAGGCCGAGGTCGTCGGTGTTGGGTCGCCGGCCGGTCGCCACGAGCAGCCGGTCGGCCTCGTACCGCGCCTCCACGCCGCCGACGCGGGCCAAAGCCACCACCCGCTCCCCCGCGGGCTCCACGGCGGTGACCGCGACCCGCGTCACCACGTTCACCCCTTCCGCCTGCAGGAGCTCCGCCACGCTCGCGGAAACCTCGGGCTCGTGGGCCGGCAGCAGCCGCGCGCTCCGCTCCAGCACGGTCACCGTGCTGCCCAGGCGGCTGAAGAGCTGGCCGAGCTCCAACGCGACGTACCCGCCTCCCACGATGAGCAGGGAGCGCGGCAGCTCCCACAGCTCCTGCGCCTCGTCCGCGGCCAGTAGGTCGGAGGTGAGGTAGGGGACGCGGTCGAGCCCCGGGATGGGTGGCAGCGCCGGGCGGGAGCCGGTGGCGACGAGGTAATGGCGGCCGCGGAGGCGGCGGCCGTCCACCTCCACCGCCCCGTCCGGAGCGAAGCGGGCGCGGCCCGTGTGCACCGTGATGCGGTCGCTGTCGGCGACGATGGCCTGGTACTTCCGGTCCCGGAAGTCGTGGACGACCTCGTCCTTCTGCCGGATGAGGGCGCGGACATCCAGGTCCATGCCGCGCGGGAGGAGGCCGGGGAAGCGGGGGTGCGTCGCCTCCCGGTAGACGCGCGCGGCCTCGATGAGGTTCTTGCTGGGCAGGCAGCCGCGGTTGACGCAGGTGCCGCCCAGGACGCGGTGTTCCGTCATCACCGCGGTCCGCCCGAGCTCGGCCGCCCGGATGGCCGCCGCAAACGCGGTCGTCCCCGAGCCGAGGATGACCAGGTCGTAGATCTCGTCGGTGTGCGGCGCCCTAGCCATCGTCTCGCGGACCTCCCGCTTGCCCGGATCTCCGCCCTCGTCCCGGCCTGCGCCCCGCCCGGTCGCGTCGGCGGGGCTGCCGGGGGCGGGACGCTGGCGGATGTTGGATGAGCGCAAAGCAGGGGCAGTCCTCTGCCGACCGGGGCTCGGCCCGGACCGCCCGGCGCAGCCTCCGCTGCAGGCGCCGCAGGTCCCGCCGCAGACGCTCGAGGTGGGCGAGCTGCGCCTCCACCCTGGCCAGGTTGGCGCGGACGAGGGCCGCCACGTGCGCGCAGGGCGGCCGGCCCTCGTCACGGACGAGGAGGATGCGGCGGATGTCGGCCAGCGCAATGCCGAGCGCCTTGGCTTTCCAGACGAATGCCAGCCGGGCGAGGGTCTGGGGGGTGTAGAGGCGGTAGCCGGCCGGTGAGCGCGACGCCGGCGGGACGAGGCCGAGGTGGTCGTAGTAGCGGAGCGTCTTCGTGCCGACGCCCGCGAGCCGCGCCAGGTGACCGATCGTCAGCATGGCGGGTGGAGCCTCCATCGGTGCCGACCTCCAGGGAGGGGTGTCTTGAGGCTATACCTTCCCCTCGGGTGGAAGGTCAAGCGACCCCGCCCACAGACGGGTCACCCGGGGCGCCGGGACCTGTCGCCCCTGTGGGGGGAAGGCCGGCGCCTCGCACGTCTACCCCCTGCCGCAGTTGGGCATCGAATCCTGGTTGCCGAAAGTGAGGGGGTGGAGGGATGTCGGCGGACCGGCCGGCGGGGCCGTCCGCGACCCGTGCTGCCGAGCAGCAGGTCGAGGAGCTCGTCGACGGAGCGCTCCGGGCGCTCTACGGCGCGCAGCGGCGCTTCCCGATGGGCTACCCGGTCTTCCGCCTGGCCGAGTTCCTGGGGATGCCCGCCGAGGAGCTGCTGGCCGGCTGCTGGATGGCCCGGGCCATGGGTTACGTGCGGCCCGTGGGTGTCGGACAGGAAGTCTCCTACGTCCTCACCCCCAGAGGCCTGGCCCGGG
>JAVHLY010000058.1 GCA_031081585.1 Armatimonadota bacterium | reverse complement strand
GTGCCCAGGACTCACGATCTGACTGAAATACTCCCTCTGCTGTCTGCCGGCGTGGCGGTGAGACTCGACGTTGACGAGCTGGTCGAACTGAACCCCTACCCCGTTGGCGTTCGGTATCCCGGACTGGGTCCAGAGCCGGGCCGTGAAGAGGCTAGACGAGCCCTGGAGATAGCCAGGCGCGTACGGGCCGAGGCGCGGTCGGCCCTCCCGATGGACGAGTTGACGTAAGCAGGGGAGGCTGCCCATGGAGCGGTGGTACAAAAGTCGTCACACCACGCAAAGAGGTCCCGCGAGGGGCGGTCTTTCAACCCCGACGAGTTCGCCATCCACCTGGAGCAGGTCATCTCCGGCCGCGCGCCCGAGGACTACCGCGACCCGGAGAAGTTCTTCGGCCGCAGCGTATTCACCCGGGCGTTGACGAAGCACACAGGGATGGTCTCGAGACGGTTGGCCGGGCGTACCAACGGGACGGCTCCGGTCCTCACGCTGGAGGACCCCCGCCAACCCCGGAAAAGGACGAAGCCCTGGTCGCGTTCTGGACCAGGTGGTAGAGCACCGTCAGGGTGTGAGTCTTGCCGCCGCCGAACTGGGTGATCACACGTCCAGGTAGGAGCTGGACTGCACAGCGATGTGGGCCTGCTCGCAGTTATGCCTGTGTCCGAGGTCGAAGCGCGAGAAGCGGACTGCGATTAGCGTAGCTCTACACCGCTGCAGGATTGCCGGTGCACGTCATCGTGACGACCCCGGAAGAATTCACGTGGCGAACGAGGTGCCGGATACCATTGAGTCTCCGGCGGCAATGGAAGACAAGGTTCCTCTACGCCTAAGGCTCGGACCTTACTTCTCGTCCGCCGGGAACCCGCACGTGGTGCGAAGGCCGTAACACCTCTGCCGCGACGTCATGACCCGCTCCTGCCGTGCAGCACGGCCGCCAGCGCCTCGCGCAAATCGACCGGGACGACGACCACCTGCTCCCGTCGTGAGCCGCACGCCGCCCGGCCTACAAACACCAGGCCCGCCAGCCGCGCCAGGCCGAGCGGGCTGGAGGGCGGCTGCTCGTCCCACCAGAAGCCGTCCCCCTCGTCCGACCCGAACCGGCGGGTGACCGTCGCTTTGCGCACCACCCCGCCGGCCGCCAGGACGAACCGTAAGAGCTCCCGCGCGCGGCCGCCACGGTCCCACGCCCCCAGGGCCCGCACCGCCGCCTGCGGGTCGGCGGCGACCATCCCGGCCAGCTGGCGGGCCCGGTCCCGCTTCAACGGCGCCGGGACGGCCAGCCCGTGGAGGTTGCAGGCTGCGTTCAGCCACTGCACGGGGACGCGCGCCAGCGCCCGCTCGAGCGTGAGCCGGTCCGGCGCGATCGGTCGGCGGTCGACGTCGGCGCGGAAGTCCTCGCCGATGCGCGCCATCACCTCCTCCGCCGACAGGGGCTCCACGAGGTCTGAGGCCAGGTGCCGTTGGAGCGCCCGCACCCGCTCTGCCATCTCGGGCGTCAACGCCTCGCGGTCGATGGCGGCCAGGTGCCGGAGGGCGTCCTGCCGGTCGCCCTCCCGCAGGCTGAGGACGGCCAGGTTGTAGCGCACGCCCGGGTGTCCTGGCATGGCGGCCGCCATCACCTCGAGCCACCGCCGCGCCGCGGGCCGGTCGTCCTCGTCGAGGAGGAGGGCGGCCAGGCTGGCCACGGCGGGCATGTACAGACGGCCCGGCCGTTGCGCCAGGGATTCCAGGAGGCGACGCGCATCCGCCGTGCGCCCGCCCTGGCGCAACGCCAGCGCCTCCTGGCGCTGCCGCTCCAGATCGGGGTCGGGCTCGAAGTCGAAGGCGGCCTGGGTGATAGTGACCTGCCGGCGCGTACCGCCGATGAGCATGGTGACCGGCTCGCCCTCGCCGAGGACCCCGGCGCGGATCAGGCCCTGGGCGGCGGCCAGCTTCCACTCGTCGGCGACGCTCCCCGCCTCGAGCAGCCGGCGGCCCAGGTCCGCTCCCCAGGGGCCGCCGTAGGCCACCAGGTCGCCCACCATGCCCGCCGTGTGCTCCGCCGGCCGGGGAGACGGGAGGCAGAAGAGGCCGTGCAGCACGACCATGAGGGTCGCCGGGTCGGCCACCAGGCGCCCCATGGCGCCGGCCAGGTCGCCGGAGGCCTGCGCGGCCGCCCTGCTGATCCGCTCCATGTCCGGGAAGTGGTAGGGGAGGCGCAGCGGCGGCAGCGTCCCGCGCTCGAAGAGGGGGACGAGGTCGGCGAACCCGCGCAGCGTCGCCCAGGTCGACGCGTGCAGGCGGCGCCAGCTTCCCGCGGCCTGTCCCCACCGTCCCAGGTTGAACGCCGCGACCCCGCCGAAGTAGTGGCTCTCGGGTGCGACGTGGTGCGCCTGCCACCGGCGGTAGAGGTCCCACGCCTGGCGGTCTTCCCCCAGCGCGCCCGCCGCGCCGATGATCACCGCCGTGTACTCCTGGAAGGTGCGCGTGGCGACCCCGGGCGGTTGGAGCGGCAGCCCCTGCTCGAAGCCCTTCACCGCCTCGTGGAGGTGCGCCGCGGCCCGGGCGGCGTCGCCGAGGGCCACGTGCGCGCGCACCGCCAGGGCGTGGGCGAAGGGATGCCCCTGCGCCCCGGATCCGAGTTGGGGCGCGAGCCACTCCAGGGCCTCCGCGGGACGCCCGTCCACGTCGAGGGCGATGACGGCCAGGTTGTTGCGGGCCGAGGGGAGAGGGGCCAGGGCGAGCGCGCGGGTGAACCGGTCGCGGGCCTCGGCGGCCTTCCCGGCGCGGTGGAGCCGGACGCCTTCGTCCACGAGCCGGGCGGCCTGGTGCAGGGTCTCCGGCGGGAGGGCCTCGGGGTGTTCCATGGGGGACCTCTCGGACAGCAAGTTTCCTCGACAGGCGGGAGGATCTCCTCGCCGGCCGGGATCTCCTCACCGGCTCCGGGCCCGGGAGGGGTTCGTGCTCCTCTTCGGCACCTGCGGAGCGTCGACCTTCTCGGCGAGCGCCAGCGGCCAGAGTTCGAGGAGGGTGGCGCGCCCCGCCAGCGTCTCGCGTACACGCTGGAGCAACAGGATCTGAAACGACCCGAGGAGGAGGAAGCGGCGCCCCTCGCCGCGATCGGCCAACAGCTTGACGGCGTCCAGGAGGTCGGGCGCTTTTTGAATCTCGTCCAGGATGACCAGGCGGCGGCCGTGGTCGAGACGGCGCACGGGGTCGGCGGCAAGCCTGAGACGTTGCGTCCGGACCTCACCGCGGCGGGTGTTGCTGCGTGAACACGCGGAAGGCCTCCCCGGTCAAGCGTAGAGTCCCGTCGGGGTTCATCAGCGCCCGGGCCCGCGCGGCGTCGATGCTGAACCACACCGCGTGAGGCAGCCGCAGGTCCGCTACCGCCCTGAGCAGGGCCGTGGTCGTCTGCGGATCATCGTCGTGCTGCCCGATCTCGTTGGTGACCACCGGCAGCTCAGGTGTGGGCCGCGAGGCCACGGGCCCGTCGGTTCCGCCGCGCGACATGCAGGAAGAAGACTGCCGGGGCCGCCCAGCCGATCAGGGAGCCGAAGGGGGAGGGGAGCCAGCGCAGCGGGACGGGGAGCGTGGCGAAGACGGTGTGCAGGTAGGCCAGCACGTAGGAGAGGTCCTGCATCCAGCCCAGTGCCGGCCGGCGGGCGGCAGCCCGCGGGTCGACGACGAGCGCCGCCCACAGCGCGAGCGGGATGCCAAGGGGCATGCCGGCGACGCCCCACAGCTGAGGCCTCCACCAGTCGAGTGCCGACGCCGCGGCCGCCCAGGCGGCCGCCACCGCCTGCGCCAGTACCGCGGCCACATACGGCCGGTGTGGGGCGAGGAAACCGGCGGTGAGGCCAGCCAGCACGGGCGTATAGAAGAACTGGGCGATCATGAACGGGATGCCGCCCATCTCCCATTCCCGTGAGAAGTGGAGGAGGGCGGGATGGGCGACCAGGTCCATCGCCGGTCCCGCCGCGCCTCCCACGATCACTGCGGCGAGGAGGCGGCCCCAGCCACCTTCAGAGCGGATCTGCGCACCGGCCACCATCGTTGACAGTCCTCAAGTCGAGGAAGCGGCCGGTCGGCCGGCACACGTCCATGCCGCCGGGCGCTCGTGGCTGCTTCCTCTCGCTGGCGCTTATGCCCAAGCTCCACCCTGCTGACCGCACCCGGCACGTCCTACTCCCAGCGGAACCGCCACCCCGCCAGGAGGAAGGCCACCACGCCCCAGCCCGCCAGGTAGACGAGTCCCGGGAGGTAGGGGCCGAGGGCGTCGCCGCGGGCGGCCACGCCGCGCATCGCCTCCACCAGCGGCGTCAGCGGCAGCGCGCTGATGAGCGGCTGCACCGCCGCCGGCATGAACTCCCGCGGCCAGAACGTCCCCGCTAGGAACATCATCGGGAAGCCGAGAAGGCTGCCCAGCAGGTTGGCGGCCTCGGGCGTGCGCGAGACCGTCGAGACGGCCAGGCCCATCCCCACGAAGACCAACGTCCCCAGGACCGCCAGCGCGGCGAGCAGGAGCAGGCTGCCGACGATGACGGCCCGGAAGAGCCCCACCGCCACCAGCGCGATCACCGCGAGCTGCACCAGGTTGGTGGCGGCGTAGCGGGCCACCAGGCCGCCCAGGAAGAGCGCCGGGTGCACCGGCGTGGCCAGCACCCGCTTGAGGACCAGGCGCTGCCGGTACTCGGTGACCACCCAGCTCGTCCCCTGCAGCCCGGAGTTCATCACGGTCATGGCCAGAATGCCGGGGAGGAGGAAGTCGAAGAAGCGCACGCGCCGGGCGCCCGCCACCGGGGAGGCCTCCAGGCGCAGGAGCGGCGCCGCCCCGGCAAGCCGCAGGTTGGCCTCGGTCACGAAGCGCTCGAGGATGAGCAGGGCCGTGCGCGCGTCCTGCAGGCGGGCCTGGTCGAAGTAGACGCGGACGGTGCCGGCCACGCCGGCGCTGCCGGCCGCCTCCGGCGGGACGACCACCAGGATGCGGCGGCCGCGCCGCAGGGCCGCGAGGGCCGAGGCCTCGTCCGCCTCGTCCACCACCCGCAGCACCGGGACCTCGGCCAGCCCGCGGCGCAGCCCCTCGGCCAGCGGGCCGGCCCCGGGCACGACGCCGACCGTGAAGGTGACGCTCTCCCCGCGGCCGAAGGCGACCCCGATCAGGCTCATCAGGATGAGGGGGAAGAGGAGGCCCCAGAAGACGCTGGTGCGGTCGCGGAAGTAGTGCTTGAAGAAGAGCAGGACGGTCAGGCCGAAGGCCCGCAACGCGTCCACGGAGCCTCCCGCACGGGAGGGCGGCAGGTCGTCGCGGGCCGTGACGGCAGGAGGCTGCGGGCCGGACCTCACTCGCGCAACCTCCGGCCCGTGAGGTGCAGGAAGACGTCCTCCAGCGTGGCCTCCTCGACCCGGAGCTGGGTGAAGCGCAGCGTGCCGGCCCGGTGCAGGGCCATCACTGCCTGCACGGTCTCCACGGGGTCGGTGGTGGCCAGGCGCACCTCGCCGTTGGCCCGCTCCACCTGCCGCACGGCGGGGAGGGCGGCCAGCGCGGCCTCCCGGTCCGCCGGTTCGTCGGCCCCGGCGAGGGCGACGGTGGCCGTGGGCGCGTGGGTGCGGATGAGGGCCCGGGGCGCGTCCAGGGCCACGAGGCGGCCGTGGTCCATGATGGCCACCCGGTCGCACAGGCGCTGCGCTTCCTCCATGTAGTGCGTCGTGAGGATGACGGTGCGCCCCTCGCGGCGCAGGGCCTCGATGACGTCCCACAGGTTGCGGCGGGCCTGGGGGTCGAGGCCGGTGGTGGGCTCGTCGAGGAAGAGGAGCGGCGGGTCGTGCACCAGCGCCACGGCGATGGCCAGCCGCTGCCGCTGCCCGCCCGACAGCGTGCGCACCCAGGCGCGGCGCTTGTCGGCGAGCTGCAGGCGCTCGAGCAGCGCGGGCACCGGGGCCGGGCGGCCGTGGAAGGCGGCAAAGAGGCGCAGGGTCTCCTCGACGGTCAGGCGGTCGAAGAAGCCGGCCTCCTGGAGCTGGACGCCGATGCGCGCCCGCACGCCGCGCGGGTCGCGGCGCACGTCGACGCCATCGACGACGGCGCTGCCGCCGTCCGGGGTGCGGAGGCCCTCCAGCATCTCCAGGGTGGTGGTCTTGCCGGCGCCGTTGGGGCCGAGGATGCCGAAGATCTCCCCGCGGCGGACCTCGAAGCTCACCCCGTCGACGGCGACGAGGGTGCCGTAGCGCTTGCGCAGGTCGTGGACCTGGACGATGGGATCGGTCATGGCACCGGGGAGACATCATAGCGGCCGGGCCGGCGGGGAGCAAACACCCGGTCACGTTGGGCCGGGACCGAAATCTCAGGGAGAGCTGCCGAGAGTGAATCAGGCCGAGACGGTTGCTGAGCTCCGGACCGCGGTCAGGGATGCCCTGCGGGCCCAAAGCTTCCTCGCGACCTCTCCGGTGAGGTCTCAGCCGCTCGCCTCCGGCGGACACTGGGTGGGCTGGTCAACGGGGCAGCCCGCGCACCAGCGCCACCGCCAGGAGCAGCACGGCCACGGCCAGGAGCAGGTTGAGCCGGCCGATCCAGGCGGCCGTGCGGCGCAGGGCCAGGGCCTGACGGTCCGGTGGCGACGGCGCGCCGTCCTGGCGAGTCTGCGCCAGCCGCGCGCTGGCCGGGCCGATGATGAAATCGTGCAGCACGCTGAGGACGATCATCGCCCCGACGAACGCCAGCTTCCAGGCCAGGATCCGGCCGAAGGGCGTCTCCCACAGGCGGCCGGTGGTCACCGCCTCCCAGCTCACCCCCCGGTAGGCCAGGGTGAGGATGCCGGTGGCGATGAGCACCGCGATGGCGACCCACCCGACGACCCGGAACCGCATCCCCATGGCGGTGACGAGGGCGGCGCGCTGGGCGTCGGGGAGGCGGCGCAGCGGCGGGATGGCCACGAGGGCGAGGAAGACCATGCCCCCGATCCACACGACGGCGGCCAGGAGGTGCAGGAAGACGACAGTCTGATACATGGGGTCTTCTCCTCTATGGGCTCTCGATCCCGGGATTTGCCTTCTCCGAGGGCCCGCTCCTCCCAGACGCCCTTGCCAAACCACGGGAGGAAAGCAGCAAACCCGCCATGTCCAAGACGCTGTCTACAATTGTTCCAGAGGGAGATGCTTTGACTACCAAGCTGAGAGATCGTGCCCGCACCCTTAAACGAGAAGCCTATGCTCTGTATGTGGCTACCCGGGACCCACGAGTTCCTTGGTACGTCAAGGCTTTTGTAGGCCTAGTAGTGGCCCACACTTTTAGCCCGATAGACCTGATTCCAGATTTCATTCCTCTTTTGGGTTACCTCGACGACCTCTTTGTAACGCCTTTGGGAGTCGCACTTGCGTTGAAGATGATTCCACCTGAAGTAATGGTCGAAGCTCGGCAGAAGGCCGAAGGGCTATTGCAGCAAGGGAAACCAATCAGTCGAGCTGGAGCGCTGATGGTGATGGGTATTTGGGTACTTGTCATAGTCGCCGTCGTCTGGTCAGTCGTGCAAGCGGTAAGAAACTAAAAAGGTCCAATAATGGTTCAGGGCCTCCTCCGGTGTGGCCGCCTCGGTGAAGGCACGCCGGCGGAACTCGACCCGCTACCCTCAGCTTCCTCGAGGATCGGGCAGATGCAGGGCGCCCGGAGGGTCGTGCCGTCCGCCCGACGCCGCAGGTGCCGCAGCTCCTGGCGCCACCCCCGCAAGGCTCGCAGCTGATCCTCCACCTCCGCCAGCTTGCGGTCCAGCCAGCCCCGCACGTGCCCGCACGGCAGCTCCCCCCGGTCCCGCAGCCGGAACACCTCCACCACCTCCCCCAGGCTGAGGCCCGCCCGTTTGGCCCGCAGCACGAATCGCAACCGCTCCCGATCCGTCTCTACGTACACCCGGTACCCGGACGGCGTCCTCCCGGGATGCAGCAGTCCCACCGACTCGTAGTACCGCAGGGTCCTC
>JAVHLY010000057.1 GCA_031081585.1 Armatimonadota bacterium | reverse complement strand
ACTAGGGAGGTGTTGCGGGTGACGGCGCCGCTCCCTGCAGCCGCCCGTCGACTTCCCGCACGAAGTAAGTCGCGCCCATCTCCTGGAAGATCCCCCGCGCCCGCAGGAGCGGCCCTACCGCCCGCTCCGCCTCCCCCACCAGGAGCAGCGCCTCGCCGTACTTCAGCAACGTGAGCGCCAGGTCGATGCGGAAGTCCTCCTGCTCCAGCGTCTCCAGGGCCCCCCGGAAGAGCGCCTCTGCCTCCTCCCCCCTCCCCTGCGCCGCCCGCACCTTGCCCAGCGTGGCGCTGAAGGTGGCGCGGGCGATCTGGTCCTTCTGCACCAGCGCGAGCGCCTTCTCCGCCAGGTCCGCTGCCTGGACGACGTCCCCGCGGGCCAGCGCCACCTCCGCCAGCCCGCGCAGGGCCATGGGCGACTCGGTCCCGGCGTGCTGCCGGATCAGGCGCTCTGTCTCCTCCAGCTCCCGCTGCGCCTCGTCCAGGTAGCCGTAGCGCAGGTAGTGCATGCCCAGGTGCCGGTGGGCCGCCGCCTGGTAGAGCGGGTCGCCGAGCTCCTGCCGCGCCCGGGTCGCCGCCCGGTAGAGGCGGACGGCCTCCTCGTGGTCGCCGGTGAGGTGGGCCACGATCCCCAGGCTGAGCAGCGTCGAGGGCTCGCTGAGCCGCTCGCGGTGCGTCCGGCCGAGCGCCAGCGCCTCGGTGAGCACCGCCTTGGCCTGCGCCAGCGGCGCGCCGCTCGTGATCAGCGAGCGCCCCAGCCACGCCGTGGCCCGCGCCACCCCCTGCCCGTCCCCCAGCTCCCGGTAGAGCTCGATGGCCTTGCGGTAGGCCTTCTGGGCGCGGCCGGGGTTCTCGCGCAGGTCGTCCACCACGTTGCCGAACCACTCCAGCGCCTCGGCCTCCCCCTGCCGGTCCTCCAGGGCGCGGAAGAGCTCCAGGGCCCGGTTCACCGCCTCCTCCGCCCCCTCCAGGTCGCTCCGGTCGTACATGGCGAAGGCCCGGTTCAGCCAGGCCCGCGCCACCAGGTCCTCGCGGCCCACCGGCGGAGCGAGACGCAGGACCGTGTCGGTGTCCTCGAGGACCGTGGCCGGGTCGGTCATCCACTTGGCCACCTCGGCGTGGTCGGTGAGGAGCTTCACCAGCAGCTCCTGGTCGGCGTCGAGCCCTGTGCTGCGGACGATGGCCAGCGCCCGCTCGAAGAGGCGGCGCGCCTCCGGCAGGGTGCGCAGCGCCTTCGCCCGCTGGCCCGCGCGGCGCAGCGCCTCGACCGCCCGGCGGGCCGGCGCCTCACTGCGGTCCCCGGTCTCGAAGCGGTACCGCCACGCCTGCTCGTAGTGGTGGGCCAGCACCTCCAGGTGCTCGTCCAGGTTCTCGACGGCCACCCGCTCCAGCCAGGTGGCGAAGCGCTGGTGCGCCTCGCTGCGTGCCGCCTTCGGCAGCGACGCGTGGGCCACCTCGCGCACGAGCGCGTGCTTGAACCTGAACTCCCGCTCCCCGGCCAGGTGCGCGGTGGGCAGTTCCTCCACGAGCTCGCGCTCCTGCAGCCGCTCCAGCGCCACCGCCGCCTCCCGCAGGCTAAACGCCCCGGCGGCCGCCACCCCGCCCAGCCAGAAGATGCGGCCGACCACCGAGGCCACCTGGGCCACGCGCTTCTCCAGCGGCGAGAGGAGGTCGAGGCGCGAGGCCAGGATGCCGTGGATGGTGTCGGGAAGGCGGATCTCGACGGGGTGCGTGGCCGCCCAGCGCCAGCGGACGGCGGCGGGAGCTCCCGGAGCCGGGCCGGGCACCTCCTCCCGCACCAGGTCACCCGCGTCGATGAGCATGCGCAGGATCTCCTCGATGAAGTAGGGGTTCCCCTCGGCGCGGGCCAGCACGGCTTCCCGGACGTCCGGCGGCAGGTCGTCCCCCTGCAGGAGCGCGCCGAGCAGGCGACGGCTGTACGCCGTGGAGAGCGGGGAGAGCGAGACCGCCACATAGTTGCGCACCCGTCCCCCCCAGCCCGGATGGCGCTCCAGGAACTCCGGCCGGGCCAGGCAGAGGGTGAGGATCGGCGCGTCGAGGCCCCGCACCGCCAGCGTTTCGAGAAGGTCGAGCAGGCTCTCCTCGGCCCAATGGAGGTCCTCGAAGAGGAGCAGGAGCGGCCCTTGCTGCGCCTTGGCCAGCAGGAAGGTCCGCCAGGCCCGGGCCAGCTCGTCCCCGGCCCGGCGCTGCCCCTCGGTCTCGGCCTGGGGCTGTCGAACCGGTGACGGGCGTCCCTCGACCACCTGCTTGAGGGCGGCCAGCCGCTCCCGCCAGAGCGCCTCATAGTGCTGGGGGAGGCGAACGCCCAGCAGCGCGGCCAGCTCGGCAGCCGTCCGGTCGGTCTCCTCCGTGCCGGCATGGGGCTCAACGACGCGCTGGACGCCGGCAACGAGTTTCTGGGCGGCCACCTCGGCGGGGTCGTTGTCCTTGATGCCGCACTCCTGCTTGAGCATCTCCACCAGGGGCCAGTAGGTCAGGCCCTCGCCGTAGGCCGGGCAGCGGCCCCGCAGGACCTGGGGCGGAGGCACGACCCTGGGCACCTCCTCGCTGTCAGCCCCGGCGGTCGCGTGGGGCGCTGGGGCGGCTAACCCGGTCGCCTCGGCCGCGGCAGCCTGCAGGCGTTCCACGAGCTCCTGGGCCAGCCGGCTCTTCCCCACGCCCGCGGGACCGATGACGGTGACGAGGTGGTGCTTGCGGTCCTCCACGACCCGGCGGTAGAGGACCTGCAGCACCTCCATCTCGTCCTGCCGGCCCACGAGCGGTGCCCGGAGCCCCTTGACCGCCGGACGGCCAGGCGCCCGGCGCTCCAGGACCTCGACCACCCGGTAGCGGGCCACGCCCGGGAAGTCTCCGTCCTGCGGCGCCGGCAGGGCTTCGTAGCGCACCGTGGCCACCGTCATGTCGTGGGTGCGGTCGTCCACGACGATGGCCCCCGGCACCCCGCCCTGCTGCAGCCGGGCGGCCAGGTTCACCGCCTCGCCCGTGACCATGAATTGTCCACTGCCGGATGCGGCGGCTGTCGAGTCGGCGACCACCTCCCCCGTCGCGATCCCGATCCTGATCTGGAGATCGGCACCCTGCCGCGCATTTACAGTGGCCAGGCGGCGGCACATCGCCCAGGCCGCCCGGACCGCCCGCTCGGGGTCGTCCTCGTGGGCCACCGGCAAGCCGAAGACGGCCATCACGGCGTCTCCGACGAACTTCTCCACCGTGCCGCCGTACCGTTCGATCTCCCCGCGCATCGCGGCGAAGTACTCGGCGACGAGGGCCCGGGTGGCCTCGGGGTCCTGGCGCAGGGTGAGCGGCGTGGACCCGACCAGGTCGGCGAAGAGGACCGTCACCACGCGCCGCTCCGCCACCGCCCCCACCGCCAGCGGCGCGCCGCAGCGGAGGCAGAACTGGGCGTCGGGGGCGTTGTCGGTGCCGCAGACGAGGCACCGGCGCGCCAGCGCCACCCCGCAGCGCATGCAGAACTGCGCCTCGGCCGGGTTCACCGTGCCGCAGGCCGGACAGACCCGGGTGCGGGGGGAGTCGATGCTCATGCGCCGCCTGTGTCGGAGCGATTCCGCACCAGGATAGCATGGAGGCATGAGCGGGGAGCATGGGCGAGGCGCGATGGCCAGGCGATCCCCTCCCCCGAGCGTGCTGCGGGCCTTCCTCGCGGGCCACCGGGTGGCGCGCCTGGCCACCGCCGACGCCGCCGGGCGCCCCCACGTCGTCCCCGTGGTGTACGCCGTATCCGGGGACACGGTGTACACGCCCATCGACCGCAAACCCAAGCGAGCCGCGCCCGACCGCCTGCGGCGCGTGCGCAACATCCGCGAGAACCCCGCCGTGGCGGTGCTGGTGGACGCCTACGACGAGGATTGGGAGCGGCTGGGGTTCGTCCTGGCGGAGGGGCGGGCCGAACTCCTCACCGAGGGGCCGGAGTACGCTCGGGCCCTGGACCTGCTGCGGGCGCGCTACCCCCAGTACCGTGAGCTGCCGCTCGAGGGGTGCCCGGTCATCGCCGTGCGCATCGCCCGCCTGAGTGGGTGGGGGCACCTTGGAGCGTCTGACGGGGCCGTCAGAGGCGATCCCGCGAGTGAATCATGAGAGCGGCGAGGAGGAGGAATGCCATCGCAAGGATGGCCAGCGCAGAGAGCGTCAAGGTGATGGGCTACCGTCAGCTTTGAGCGCATCCGCATGAGCCCCCCCCAGCGTGCGGGTCGGCAAACATCCCTGAGAGGGCGACCTGCACCATCAGCACGACGGGAGTCACACTGATGGGCCGATGAGGGGTCGCTCAAGCTCCCCGAGGACACGATCGACGGTCGACTCCACCTCGGCCTCCGGTGCCGCACCTGTTACAGCCTGATCACCTTCTCCCGCCCCACCCGCACCCCGCGGGTGGCGTTGCGCACGTCGAACACCAGCCGCGCGTCCCGCACGATCTCCCCGTAGTCGATCCCCGAGTGGTCGGTGAGGATGACCACGCAGTCCACCCCGGCCACGAGCGCCGGCTCCAGCGGCTGGCTGCGCAGCACCGTCCCCGACCCCTCCAGCCGCACCTCCGGCACGTAGGGGTCGTGGTAGACCACCTCCACCCGGTGGCGCCGCAGCAGCTCCATCACCTTGAGGGCCGGGGAGTGGCGCACGTCGTCGACGTCCTTCTTGAAGGCCACGCCCAGCGCCAGCACGCGCCGCCCGCCGTTGCCGTTCGCCGCCCCGTGGTCGTAGAGGGCGGCGATGATGCGGTTGACGACGTAGAAGGGCATCTCTTCGTTCACCCGCGCCGCCAGCTCGATGAAGTCCATGTGGAAGTCGTACTCCCGCGCCTTCCAGGCCAGGTAGTAGGGGTCCACGGGGATGCAGTGCCCGCCCACCAGTCCCGGCCGGAAGGGCATGAAGCCGTAGGGCTTGGTGGCGGCGGCGTCCACCACCTCCCAGATGTCCAGGCCCATGCGGTCGCACAGCTGGGCCACCTGGTTCACCAGGGCGATGTTCACGTTGCGGAAGACGTTCTCCAGCAGCTTGGCCATCTCGGCGGCGGCCGGGGAGGAGACCACCACCACGCGCGGCGCCACCTGCCCCAGCAGGCGGGCGGCCAGTCGCGCGCTGATGCGGTCGCACCCGCCCACCACCACCGGCACCCGCCCGAGCGTCCGCCGCGTGTGCCCCGGGTCGACGCGCTCGGGGGCGAAGGCCAGGAAGACCTCCTCCCCCACCCGCAGCCCCGTGCGCTCCAGGATGGGCCGCACCACCTCCTCGGTGGTTCCCGGGTAGGAGGTGCTGCGCAGCACCACCAGGTGCCCGGGCCTTAGGTGCGCGGCCACCGCCTCGGCCGCGCGGGCGATGTGGGAGGTGTCGGGCTCCTTCTGGGGCGTGCAGGGGGTGGGGACGCACAGAAGCGAGACGTCCGCACCCGCCAGCACGGCGGCGTCACACGAGGCGACCAGGCCGGCGCCGAACGCCCGCTGCACGGCGCGGGCAGGGACGTCGCGGATGTAGGAGCGACCGGCGTTGAGGGTCGCCACCTTCGTCGCGTCGACGTCGTAGATCCGTACCGGAAACCCGCGGCGTACGAAGGCCAGGGCCAGCGGCAGCCCCACGTACCCCGCCCCGACCACGGCGACAGTGGCCGTCCGCCGGACCAGGCGCTCCTCCAGGTTGAGGACCACCGCGGCGGTGTACACGCTCCCCTCCTCCCGCTCAGCCGGCGCTCCCGGCCCTACACGATAGGGGCTCCGGCCACGGGTGGACCGGCAACCGGATGACCGCCGGAGGCAGCGTGTTACGATATGCACCAAGGGAGAACCGCATGGCACACGGGAAGCTCGTGCTCACCTACCAGGACTACCTGCGGATGCCGGACGACGGGATGCGGCGCGAGCTCCTCGGGGGCGACCTCCACGTGACCCCCGCCCCCGGCCCCTCCCACCAGCGCGTCGTGCTGAGGCTCGCGGTCCTGCTCGATGCGTGGGTCAGGCGCCACGCCCTCGGCGAGGTGTTCCCCGCCCCCGTCGATGTGGTCCTGAGCGAGGTCGACGTGGTGCAGCCAGAAGTTGGCCAGTGGCTGCGCGGTTATTCCGATACCGACAGTCTTCAGGAAGCGCCGGCGGGAGACACTGCCCTCGAAGACGGCAGTTTTCCCATTCGCTCCTTCCCGCCACTCACCACGCGGTCGCCCTGAATCCTGATCCTCAATCATCGTGCTGTCCAGCTCCTCTCCTACCATCCACGTCGACGCGGGCGATGCCCGTATGCTGTCTGGGCGAATTTCATCCGAGTCGTCCGGGATTCCGCCACGGCCCGTCCGGCACTCTCCGCTTCAGCGAGCCGCAAGTTTGCGCCCTTGGAAGCCCCCCATGGCCCCGACCTCCCAGCGCGCCTCTCATACGAGCACGAACCCCGCCACGCGGGCGCGCGCTCCCGCCTCCCGACACGCCCCGACGACCTCCTCGACCACCTCAGGGGGAGCGGACGGCGCCGCCACCAGCACCTCCTCCACCCCGTAGCGGCGGACCAGCTCGCCCAGCTCGCGCCGGTTGCCCAGCACGCGCAGCCCCTGCACCACGGCGCCGCGCTTGCCCGGGTCGTCGTCGACGAAGCCCACCGGCCGGTATCCCAGCGACGGGTTCTGGCGCAGCTCCTGGAGCACCAGTACTCCCCCGCTCCCTGCCCCGAAGATGAGCACGGGCCGACCGCGATCGGTCTGCGCGATCAGGTACTCGCGGATGATGCGCAGGGAGAAGCGACTGGCGCCCAGCAGGAGCACCGCGAGCAGCCAGTCCAGGATCAGCGCGGCGCGGGAGAGGCCCCCAAGCCCCCTCCAGACCCACAGCACCGTCACCGCGGCTGCCGAACCCAGCGTCGCGCCCTGGGCCAGCCTCAGGAGGTCCAGGGCGCCGGCGTAGCGCCAGGCGCCGCGGTAGACCCCCGCAAGCGCCAGTACCGCCACCTTGACCGCGACCACCAGCGGCAGCGCCTGCGCCACCGCAGCCGCCACCGTGGGCGGCAGGGTCCCCTCAAACCGGAGCAGGTGGGCGGCGACGAAGGCCGTCGGAACCAACACCAGGTCGGCCAGCATGACCGCGATCCACTTCTTCTGGAGGAACGGCGCCGGGAGGGCGGTGTGCCCGTTCAACGGGATGCGTGGGCCCCGCCCGTCCCCGTCGCCTCCGGAGGCTCCTGGCTCGTACACGCGCACCTCCGCCAGCACCAGCCCCAGCGCCGCAAACCCCAGTGCCAGCAGCACGCTCACGATCAGCCCCGTCAGGATGTTGAGGCCCGTCACCGCCAGCCCCGCAGCCCCTGCGGCCGCGCTGAGGAGGTACAGCAGCACGACGGCCTTTCGCTCCGGCAGGCCCAGGGTGACCAGCCGGTGGGCGGGGTGGTCGCGGCCGCCCTGGAAGAGGGGCCGGCGGTGCACCAGCCGCAGCACGGTGACCGTGGCGCTGTCGAAGATGGGCACGGCCAGGATCAGACCGGGCACGAGCACGGTGAGGAGGACGCCGCCGACGTTCCGGTGGGAGCCCAGGACGGCCAGGGTGGCCAGCGTGAAGCCCAGGAAGCCGCTGCCGCAGTCGCCCATGAAGATGCGGGCCGGCGGGAAGTTGTGGGGGAGAAACCCCAGCGCCGCCGCAGCCAGCAGGAGGGCCGGCCGCGCCACGTGACCGGCACCGTCGAGCGACAGGACCGCCAGCCCCACCGCCGCAATCACCGCCACGCCGGCCGCGACCCCGTCCATGTTGTCCAGCCAGTTGAAGGCGTTGGTCGCCCCCAGGATCCAGAAGGCGGCCAGCGGTGCGCCCAGCAGGGGCGGCAGCAATTCGAACCGCACGCCCAGGAGCATGGGCAGGAAGGCGGAGAGGATCAGCAGCGTGAGTTTTGGCCGGCTCTCTAGCGGCCGCAGGTCGTCCAGGAGCCCTAGCCTGTCCTGTTTCGCATTAGTGTTGACAGTAGTGGAGGGCCATGTGACGAATCCTTCCCGCTGGAAACCAACCCCTTCCGGGTGGACGGGGAGGACCGCCCATGACCCTCACCGACAGTGTACACGCCTTCC
>JAVHLY010000056.1 GCA_031081585.1 Armatimonadota bacterium | reverse complement strand
GTAGGACGCGGCGATGACTTTGTAGAGGTCGCCTTCCAGGCGGACGGCCATGCCCGGCCGCAGCTCGGATGCCAGGATCATCCGCGCTCACCCCCGGCCTGGCCTCTCCCGGACCTGCGCCGTCACCGCCCCGGGAGCGGGCCCGGCGCCGGCCCCACACCCAGTATACGGCGCCGGCAGGACGGCCCCCCACCGGGCGGCCAATATCTCCCCACATCCCGTCCCGGCGGCCGCACGGCAGGATCCGCCGGCGGGCGACGCGCGGAGGTGAGGGCGATGGCGCAGACCTACCGGGCCGAGCAGGTGGGCAGCCTGCTCCGCCCCCCGGACCTGCTGGAGGCGCGGGCCCGGGGTGCCCCCGCCGACGAGCTGCGGGCCCTGGAGGACGCCCACATCCTGCGGGTGCTGGGCCGGCAGCGGCAGCTGGGCCTGGACATCTTCACCGACGGCGAGCTGCGGCGGCGCAATTTCATGAGCGACCTGGTAGAGGCGGTGGAGGGGTTCGACCTCACCCAGGGGCTGCCCCGGGACTGGAAGGGTCAGGACCAGGCTCCGCCCCCCAGCGCCGTGACCGGCATCGTCACGGCCCGGCTGCGTCAGGTGCGGCGGCTGACCGCCCACGAGGTGGCCTTCCTGCGCCAGTACAGCCCGGGCCCGTTCAAGATCACCCTGCCCAGCGCCAACCAGTTTCCCGCCATCGCCTTCAAGCGTGGGGTGACCGACCGCGTGTATCCGGACCACTCGGCGCTGCTGTGGGACATCGTGCCGATCGTGCGCCGGGAGATTGCCGCGCTGCTGGAGGAGGGCGTGACCTACATCCAGCTGGACGCCCCCCGCTACAGTTACTACATCGATCCCCGGTGGCGGGAGTACATCCGCGCCGAGATGGGCCTGGAGCCCGACCGGGCGCTGGACGAGGCCATCCAGGCCGACAACGCCTGCCTGGAGGGCGCCCGACGGCGGGGCGTCACCATCGCCTTCCACCTGTGCCGGGGCAACAACCGCAGCCAGTGGTACGCCGAGGGAGGCTACGACCCCATCGCGGAGAAGGTATTCACCTCCTTGCAGGTGGACCGATTCCTGCTGGAATACGACGACGAGCGCTCGGGGACGTTCGAGCCGCTGCGGTTCGTGCCGCCGGACAAGACGGTCGTCCTGGGCCTGGTCAGCAGCAAGCGCCCCACGCTGGAACCGGCCGAGCAGCTGGCGCGGCGCATCGACGAGGCCAGCCGCTACGTGCCGCTGGAGCGGCTGGCCCTCAGCCCCCAGTGCGGGTTTGCGTCCACCATGGAGGGTAACCTGCTCTCCGAGGAGGATCAGTGGGCCAAGCTGGCCCGCGTGGTGGAGGTGGCCCGCCGCGTGTGGGGATAAGGCGCGCGCGGCGGCGCGGGCCGCCTACACCGCGGTGGCTTGCAGGGGCCCCGAGGGCGTCCCGTAGGTGTAAAACGTCTCCGGCAGCCGCCCCCCGAACCAGATGCTGCTTTTCTCCAGGTCGGACTCGGTGGCCACGTCCCACACCACCGTCCGCCAGGTGGGGTCAAAAATCAGGTAGCCGGTGTCGCCGAACAGTTCCACCCGGGTTCCGCCGGGCTCGAAGGCATACAGGAAGTAGGCCTGGGTGGTGCCGTGCTTGCCGGGCCCGGCCTCGATGCGCACGCCGTAGTCGTTGAAGACGTCGGCGGCGTCCAGCAGGTGCTGGGGGTAGCCGTACCAGAACGCCACGTGGTGGAACCGGCCCCGCTGGCCGGCGGCATCCCGCATCACCGCGATCTCGTGCACCAGAGGGCTGACGCTCAGCCACGCTCCTACCTCCACGCCGCGCTCGCCGATCTTCTGCTCCCGCAGGCGAAATCCCAGGTACTCCTGCAGGAACTGGCGCACCGGGGCCACCTGGCCCGCCATCAGGTTGACGTGGTCGAGGCGGCGCACCGGCACTCCCCGCAGGGGACGCTTCTGGGGCCGGTTGCGCAGCGCGGTGCGCATCTCCTCGGGCGCCCGGTAGTACTCAACCTCCCACACCAGCTCCATGGGATGACCGTCGGGCGTCTGGAAGCGGTAGGCGGGCCCGTGGCCGGGGCCGCCGTCGCTCCAGCCGCACCCGTAGCCGCCCGCCTCCAGCCGCCGGACCGCGTCCTGCAGGGCCTCGGCGGACGCCGTCCGCCAGGCGATGTGGCCCAAACCCGGCCCGGCCGCCTCGGTGACCACCAGCGTGTGGTGGTAGAAGTCCTCGTAGGCCCGCAGGTACACCGACCGGCCGCTGCGGGTGGTCTCCTCCATCCCCAACAGCTCCCGGAAAAACCACAGGGTGCGGTCGGGGACCGCCGTGAGGATCTCTACGTGGGCCAGCTGCGCGACTGCGGGCTGCGTCATCGCATCCTCCCCTCCCCGGGCGCCGGCAGGGTCCCTTCTGCCTGCGCCATCTCCATCAGGATCTGCGCCCCGTAGTTGGCCGCCGACAGGCCCCGGAACAAGAACGCCAGCCCCACCACCGCCGCCAGCTCCTCCCAGGTGGCACCGGCCCGGCGGGCGGCCCGGGCGTGCAGCCCGGCGGCGTCCTGCAGGTGGGACAACAGGATCCCGAACAGCATCAGCTGCGCCGTCTTGGTGTCCAGGCAGGCCGGATACATGAAGTGCTGCCGCAGCTGCTCCTGGAGCCGCAATCCCTGCGGATCCACACGCGCCAGCAGTTCGGTCCGGGCCTGGATGCGCGGCGGAACCATCCCCAGCAGGTCGGCGTAGACCGCCCGCACCTGCTGCAGTTCCTCCTCAGTCATGCGGCGCGGCGGAAGGCCCTCCGACATCGCATCCTCCTCCCCGGCATCATCCCCGCTCCTGCCCCGGCGCCCTGTCCAGCGCCCGGGGGGATGGCGCCAGCGCGCGTCGGGCCAGGCGGCGGCGCAGGAGGCGCGCGATCTCCATCAGGCCGCCTGGCACCGCCATCACCACCAGGATGAACAGCAGGCCGAACACCACCAGGTGGGCCTCGGTCACCGACAGCGCCAGGGCCTCCCGCACCACCACGAAGAACGCCGCCCCCACCACCGGCCCGGCAACCGTGCCCACGCCGCCCAGATAGGTGATCACCAGACTGTCGAAGGTCCACACCGGACTGAACACAAACTGCGGGTAGAAGCTGGGGTGGTAATAGCCGAACACCGCCCCGGCCGCCCCCGCGCAGGCGGCGCTGAGCACGACGGCGGCCAGCTTCAGGCGGAACGGGTCCACCCCCACGCTGGCCGCCACGTCCTCATCCTCCCGGACTGCGGCCAGTCCCATCCCCAGCCGCGACCTCCCCACCGCCCACGCCACCGCGGTGACGGCGGCCGCCAGCCCCACCCCCAGGTAGTAGCGGGGCAGCAGCCGGTAGGAGGCGATCAGGGGGGCCGGCAGGGCGGAGACCTCGGGCCAGGCCGACGCCGCCACCACCCGCAGGATCTCGGCGATGGCCAGCGTGCCGATGGCGAAGTACGGCCCCCGCAGGCGCAGCGACGGCAGGGCGACTAGGGCTCCGGCGGCGGCCGCGGCCAGGCACCCTCCGGCCAGCGCGGCCGGGACCGGCACGCCGCTCACCCACAGCGCCCGGGTCGCCAGCGCCCCGACGCCGAAGAAGGCGGCGTGGCCCAGATTGACCTGACCGGCATATCCGGCCAGGAGATTCCACGACTGGCCCAGGGCCACCGACAGGGACACCAGGAAGACCCACGTCAGGACCGCCGGCGACGCCACCAGCGGAAGGGCCGCCAGGACGGCTGCCAGCGCGGCCACCGCGACCATCACGCACCCCGCCCGAACAGCCCCTCGGGACGCACCAGCAGCACGGCCACGAACACCGCCAGCCCCACCACCTCCCGGAAGACGCCCCCCAGGGCAAACGCCGCCGCCGACTCGGCCACGCCCAGCAGCACGCCCGCGATGAATGTTCCGAAGATGTTGCCCAGACCGGCGAGGACCACCACGATGAGGGCCTTCAGGGTCCAGCTCAGGCCGATGGCGGGGCTGACGGCATCCGAGACGGCCACCAGCGCCCCCGCCACGCCGGCCAGAGCGCAGCCCAGGGCAAACGCGGTGCGGTAGACGCGCCCCACGGGCACGCCCATCAGGGAGGCCGCCTCCCAGTCCTCGGCGGTCGCCCGAATGGCCCGCCCCAGATCCGTTCGCTGGAGGATCAGGTGGAGGGCGGCCAGCGCCACGCACGCCACCCCCAGCCCCGCCAGCCGGGTCACCGGGGCGACCAGCGGCCCCAGGCGCAGCACCATCCCGGCGTAGCCCGCGGTGACCGCCCGCTCGTCCGCCGTCCACGCCAGGATGGCGGCGGCGTGCAGCGCCAGGGCCAGGCCGAAGCCGATCAGGATGGACATCTGAATCCGGGACTCCTCCGCCAGGCGGGCCAGCCGGGCGAACAACGCGCGATACAGGACCGCTCCCGCGGCGAAGAGCGCCGGGCCCACGAGAAGGACGGAGGCAAACGGGTCCACCCCCCACAGGGTGAACAGCCAGACCGTCCCGTACCCGCCCAGCATCAGCAGCTCGCCGTGGGACACGTTGAGCATCCGCAGGACGCCGAAGACCAGGGCCAGCCCGACCGCCGCCAGGCCGTACAGACCCCCGATCAGGGCGCCGAAAGTCACATTCTGCAGCCAGATCTCCACGCTACCGCCCCACGTAGGTGCGCCGGACCTCGTCCCGCGACAGCAGGTCCGCGGAGTCGCCCTCGGCCAGGACGCGCCCGCGGGCCATCACGTAGCCCCGGTCCACATGGCGCAGCGTCGGCACCAGGCTCTGCTCGGCCACCACCACCGCCACCCCGGTGCGGGCGATCCGGCGGACGGTCTCAAAGACCACGCCGGCGATCACGGGAGCCAGCCCCAGCGTCGGCTCGTCCAGCAGCAGAATGCGGGGCTGGCTCATCAGCGCCCGGCCGAACGCCAGCATCTGCTGCTCTCCGCCCGACAGCGTCCCCGCCAGCTGAGACCGCCTGGCCGACAGGACGGGAAACAGGGCGAAGACCTCCTCCAGAGTCTGCCGCCGCCTCGCCCGCGCCCGGGCCGTGTACCCGCCCAGCAACAGGTTGTCCAGGACCGACATGCGTGAGAACAGGCGACGTCCCTCGGGCACCAGCGCGAGACCTCGCTCGACCACCGCCGCGGGGGACAGGCCGTCCACCCGCTCGCCGGCCATCCATACCTCCCCGCCCAGCGGCCGCAGCAGTCCGGCCACCGTCAGCAGGGTGGTGCTCTTGCCGGCGCCGTTAGGACCGACCACACCGACGACTTCCCCCTCGCGGACGTGCCAGCTCACGCCCCACAGGACCTGCTGGCCGCCCCGGGCCGCCTCCAGCGCACGGACGTCCAGCACGGCCGCCACGTCCTAGCCGTCTCCCAGGTAGACGTCCACCACCCGGGGGTGCGCCAGCACGTCGTCGGGCGCGCCCTCGGCCACCTTCTCCCCGGCGTGGAGGAAGACCACGCGGTCGCACAAAGCCCGCACCGCCGCCACCGCGTGCTCCACCAGGACCAGGGTGATCCCCTCGTCCCGCAGCCTCCGGAACAGGGCGATCTCGGCGCCCACCTCCTCCTCGCTCAGGCCGGCCAGGGGCTCGTCCAGCAACAGCAGCCGCGGGCCGGCCGCCAGAGCACGCGCCACCTCCAGGCGCCGGCGCTCCGCCAGGGTCAGGGCGACCGCCGGCTTCTCGGCGTGTCCGGCCAGGCCCACCCGGGCCAGCAGTTCGTCGGCGTCCGCCCGGGCCCGGTCCGGCGACCGCTGCCGGCCCGTGCCCCACATGCGGGCCACGGCCACGTTGTCCCGCACCGACAGGCGGCCCAGCGTCCGGACCAGCTGGAAGGTGCGCGCGATGCCCAGCGACGCGCGGCGGTGGGCCGGCAGGCCGGCGATGGGGGTCCCCGCGAACCAGATCTCGCCCCGGTCGGCGGCGATCAGGCCCGTCACCAGGTTGAACACCGTGGTCTTGCCCGACCCGTTGGGTCCCAGCAGGCCGACGATCTCCCCCTCCCGCACCACAAACGTCAGGTCCCGGACGGCCACGACGCCGCCGAAGGCCTTCCACAGACCGCGGACGTCCAGCATCGGGGCAGGATCTACCGCCTCTGCCAGGGCAGGGCCGGATAGGCCAGCGGAGCGGTGGCGAACTCCCGGGGCCACACCAGCTCCTGGCGGCCGTTCTGCCACTGGACGACGACCACCGGAACGGGGCTGGTCCCGTCGGCACGGAACCGGACCCGCCCGACCACCGTCTGGAGGTTGGTGGCCGCCAGGGCGTCGCGGATGCGCTTGGGCTCCAGCGACCCCGCCCGCTGGATGGCGTCGGCCACCACCTGCACGCAGGCGTACCCGGGCCCCACCAGCACGTCGGCCGGACGGCCCAGGCGCTGCTGGTGCTTGGCGTTCAGCTCGGCGGCTCCGGGGAACCGCACCGCGTGGTGCCAGCCGGGCATCAGCAGGGCGTAGTCCCCGTCGCGGCCCAGGTTCTGGGTCCAGGCCACCGCGTCGGCGGCGCGGATGGTGACGTAGGCCCGGGGCGCGTAGTCCAGCTCCTTCATCTGCCGGATCAGGGTGAGGCCGTCGGGCGGGGTGGGCACGGACAGGACCAGCTCCGCCCCGGCGGCCTTGGCGCGCAGGATGATGTCGCTCATGTCCCGGGTCCCCACGGTGTACTCGCCCCGGAACACCACCTCATAGCCGAACTCGGTGGACCGGGTCAGCCACAGGGACGCCATCTCCCGGCCCCAGTCGGTCCGCTCCGCAAAGATGGCCACCCGGCGCGGCCGCCGGTCGGCCGGCACATACGCGTTGAGCATGCGGTAGGTCTCGATGGCCAGCTCGGGCGACTTGGGAAACGGGCTGAACAGGTACCGGAACCCCCGCTGGTGGATACTCCACAGGGCGAAGGCCACCCCGCAGTAGGGAATGCGGTTCTTCTCGGCCACGGCCGCCGCCGCCGCGTGCAGGTCGCTACCGAACCCGCCCAGGTAGACGGCGATGGCCTGCTGGGCCAGGGTGTCCATCCGGCTGACGGTCTTGGTGGGGTCGGACTCGTCGTCCAGGACCACGAGCTCCACCCGCAGCCGCCGCCCGCCCACGGCGAGGCCGCCCGCGGCGTTGAGGTCCTCCACCGCGATCTCGTAGCCGGCCCGCACCTGGGCCCCGCCTGAGGCAAACCGGCCCGTCAGCGGGACCACCGCTCCCAGCCGGACCACATCGGCCGGGGCCGCCACCCCGGCACCGGACAGGACCGACAGCACCACGCCTGCCGCCAGGACCACCGCGCAGCCTCTCACGGCCCACCTCCCGCCCCGAGGGTTGTTGAAACTGTTTTTTCTCCCCTGCCGGCCGGCTCCCTGTCCCGGCGCGGGCCCTGCTGCGGCGGGCGGGGGTGGTGGTATCATCAAGGCATCCCGGGGCACACTGGCCCCGGGATGCCGCAGGCGCCGTGGAGATACCGGACCGGACGCAGGTGGGGATCGTCGGCGCGGGACCCGCCGGGTTGCTGCTATCGCACCTGCTGGCCCGCCAGGGGATTGCCAGCGTGGTGCTGGAGGCGCGCAGCCGCGCCTACGTGGAGCAGCGCATCCGCGCCGGCGTGCTGGAGGACGGCACCCGGCAGATCCTGGAGCGAGTGGGTGTGGCCGAGCGGCTACGGCGGGAGGGCCTCCGCCACGGCGGCATCGCCATCGCCCTGAACGGAGCGCTCCACCGCGTGGACTTTCCCGCCCTCACCGGCGGCCACACCATCACCGTCTACGGACAGCAGGAGGTGGTCAAAGATCTCATCGCCGCCCGCCTGGCGTCGGGCGGGACGGTGGCCTTCGAGGCCGAAGCGGTGTCCCTGCAGGAGGTCGACTCTCCCCGCCCGGCGATCGTCTACCGCGCCGGCGGAGAGGTCCGGCGGCTCGCCTGCGACTTTGTCGCCGGCTGCGACGGCTTCCACGGCATCTGCCGGGAGGCGGTGCCGGCGGGCGCGCTCACGGTGTTCGCGCGGGACTACCCCCTGGCGTGGCTGGGGATCCTGGCCCGCACCCGACCGGCCCACCAGGAGCTGATCTACAGTCCCAGCCCGGAAGGCTTCGCGCTGTTCAGCATGCGCTCGCCCACCCTGGCCCGCAACTACCTGCAGGTGGCCCCGGACGACCGGCTGGAGAACTGGCCCGACGAGCGCATCTGGCGGGAACTACAGCGGCGGGTCGGCCGCGCGGCCACGGTCGAGCCCGGGCCCATCCTCGAGCGGGGGATCACTCAGATGCGCAGTTTCGTGGTGGAGCCGATGCAGTACGGCCGCCTGTTCCTGGCCGGGGACGCCGCCCACATCGTGCCCGCCACCGGGGCCAAGGGGCTGAACCTCGCGGTGGCGGACGTGGTGGTCCTGGCGCGGGCCCTGGGACGGTACTACCGGGACGGCAGTGCGGACCTGCTGGCCACATACTCGGAGACCTGCCTGCGGCACGTGTGGCAGGGAGAGCACTTCGCCTGGTGGATGACCGTGCTGATGCACACGGTGGATGACCCGTTCGCCACCCGCCTCCGACAGGCCCAGCTGCACCAGGTGACGTCGCACCCGACCCTGTCCCGCTACTTGGCCGAGCACTACGTGGGGATGCACACCAGCGGCCTGTACGTGGAGTGGGTGCCGTGACCGCCCCCCACCTGCTTACCGCTACCCGGCTGGCCGCGGCGGTGCGCGCCGGAGAGGTCTCGGCGTCCGAGGTGGTGGAGGCGTGCCTGGACCGCATCGCGCGGCTGGACTCCTCCCTGCAGGCCTGGGTCGTGGTGGACGCCGACGGCGCGCGGGCGGCCGCCCGGGTGTTGGACCAGGAGGCGCGGGTGGGCCGTCTG
>JAVHLY010000055.1 GCA_031081585.1 Armatimonadota bacterium | reverse complement strand
GGTCTCCCTTCCGCATGGTGTTTGGGTTTGCACCCACAGATTCATTCACCACGCCGGGGCCGCTTCCCTCATTTCTCAACGGACTTTAGCACACGCTCATGAGCGTCAGTTACCGGAAGCGAGTAGCCCAGAAATACCAGGCTGTCGGCGCCCGCCACAGCCCTGAACGCGCGATTCCAGAGGTCTCGGAATACCCCTATCTCGAATCTTTTCTCATATTCCGGCGGAATTATAGTAAACCGCATACCCCGTCCTTGATACGTGTAAGGTCGCTTTTTCAGGGTCACTTGATAGTCCTCTTTCTCCGCCCTTTCAATCCTGAAATGCAGCGACCCATGCAGCTTCAAAAGCAGAACGGTATGTTCCCTTGTGGCCGGCTTTTGCGGCTGCCACTCCCGCTCGCCCTTCAAGCGGGAGCTGCACCGGTCCCGGTTCCTTGGACACTTTCGTGGCTTCGTGGATCATGCCGCAACCGCGCGGCGGCGGGAGGTCCAGGTGCTGATCGACGAGCTGCTCGGCGTGGCCCGCGGGCTGACGGTCGAGGACCTGCGGGCGCTGCTCGAGGTGGCCCGCCGCCTGCAGCGGCGCTAGCGAGGCCTGCGCCTATCGGAGCTGGCTGGCAAAGAACTCCAGGAGCGGGACGTTGTAGGCGTCCTGCCACAGGTGGTTGGCCAGACTGCGCTGCCCGTTCCCCCGCAGCCAGAAGGCCGGCACCTCCCGATACCCGTGCGCGCGCAACTGCCGGATCACCTTCTCCGCGCAGGAGCGGTCGTTGATGCCGTCATCCTCGTGGTGGAAGACGCGGAAGGCCGGCTTGACCGGCGGGTTCATGCTCTCCCAGGGCTTTTCGTTGGGGTACCGCTCGGCCTGGCAGGCACCCGGCTCGATGATCTGCTTGCCCGTCTCGTTGTCGAACCCCGCCCCGTGCACGACGGTGCGCGGGGTCAGGCCCGGCTCACAGATTCGGTGCCAGCCGTAGGGGTCCCCGCTCGAGACCGGCGCAAAGGCGGTCACCAGCCCGTCGAAGTGCGTGGCGGCGCGCGTCGTCATGTAGCCGCCGGACGAGAGGCCGGTGAGGAAGACCTCGGTCCGGCTGCCGGCGGGCCGCGTCTGGGGGATCACGGCCCGGATGACCTCGCCGATGAAGGGCAGGTCGAGGTTCGGACGCTCCCGCACCTCGTCGTCCCACACCTTGCCGCAGACGCGCCCCTGGCTGTCGGTCACCCGATCCGAGGAGTTGAGCGCGAACACGGCAAAGCCCTGCGCCAAGGCCCGCTCGGCCCACCGCACCTGCGGCGCGACGATGGGGGGACTGGCCACGCAGAAGTGGGTGTGCTCGCCGCCGCCGCCGTGCAACACGATGACGGCTCCCCTGGTCCAGGGCCCGTCGGGTCCCCGCCAGAACAGGGTGCGCTGCAGACCGGCCACCGGGAGCACCACACGGTTCCAGCCACTGGCCATGCACTGCCGTTCCTGGACCGTGGGCTCCGGCGTTCCACCCCCCGGGGTGGCCGGTCGGTGGGGCGCGACGCCCGCGCCCCTGAGCGCCAGGTCGAGGCGGACGATGCGCCGCTCGGGCTGCCCGCCGGCGAAGACGATCATGGTGGCCACCAGCGCATTCCCCGCACGGTTCCACGAGCTGTCGGCCACGATGGTGCGGCCCCCCGCGTCCTCCGGGGCACCGCGCTCGTTGAAGAAGGTCAGCCGGCGCTGGCGGCCGCCGTCGGCGTCCATCAGCCAGTAGTCGGTGCGCAGGGCGGCGCCGTAGCGGGAGAAGTCCCGCACCGGCACCGGGTAGCCGCGGTCGGTCATCCACACGATGGTGCGGCCGTCCGGCGAGATCTGGGCGTGCTCGTCCCACTCCCCCGGCGTGTCGGTCAGGTTCCGCAGCCGCCCCGTGCGCAGGTCCATCGTCCAGACGTCCAGGTCGAAGGGGTGGGCGCGGCCGATGCTCGCCGAGAAGATCACCGTGCGGCCGTCGGGCGTAAAGCCGTGGCTCTCGTAGAAGGTCTGGGGGTCGCCGCGCGGGCGCAGCGTGCGCACGTTGACCAGGCGGGCCTCGCGGCCGTCCAGCACCAGGTCGGCCAGCCGCAGGGCCCAGACCTTGCGCCGCCCCTCCTGGACGCGCGCCGCCCAGAAGACGGTGCGCCCGTCGGGGCTGAGGTGCGGGTGGAGGCTGGCCTCGCCCGCGCGGACGCGTGTGAGCTGCCAGGCCCGGCGGCCGTCCCGGGTGATGAGCCACAGGTTGTGGTTCAGCCCGGCCCCGCCCTGGGTGAGGTATGCCTCCAGCCGCTCGCCGACGGGGAGGTCGAGCGCGGGGTCCTGGGACTGGAAGAGGATGTACTCCCCCGAGGGGTGCCAGGCGGGGAGGTCGTTGTGCTGCTGGGGGACCTGCGGGTGGCCGCAGGTGAGGCAGGCCAGGCGGGTGCCGTCGGGGCGGAGCAGCTCGATGTCGGCGTAGCCGTCCCGCCCCACGATCCCTGCGGCGATGAGGCCGGTGGCGTGCGACCAGTCGACGCGGCCGCCCACGCGGTCGACGAGGACGGTGACCCCGGCGAGCTCCCGCGGGAGACCGGCGGGCAGGCGCGGGGCCGCTGCGGGCTCCTGCGCGGCCGCCGCGGGCTGCTGCGCGGCCGCCGCGGGCGCACGCGCAACCGCCGGGACCGCACGGGCAGGCCCTGCCGCGGCCGCTGCCGCCAGGCCGGCGACGAGGAGGAGAGGGGCGACTCGCATGCCGTCACAGGAAACTGCCCGCCCGGGGGAGGGGTTTAGTCAGGGGCCGCCGGCCTGATCCTGAGCGGGCCGGGAGACCTTCCCCCTGACGGGTCAGGCGTCCCCCCGCTCGACCAGGTCGACGAAGATCCGGGCGATGCGCGGGTCGAACAACCGCCCGGCCTGCTCGCGGATGTAGGCCAGCGCCTCCTCGCGGCTCCACGCCGGACGGTACGGGCGTTCCGACGTCAGGGCGTCCCACACATCCACCACCGCGAAGATGCGGGCAGCCAGCGGGATGGCCTCACCCCGCAGGCCGCGCGGGTAGCCGCTCCCATCCCACCGCTCATGGTGGCAGTAGGAGACGTCCAGTGCCGGGCGCAGGAAGTCGATGGGCGCGAGCAGCTCGTAGGCATAGACGGGATGCTGGCGCATGACCGCCCACTCGGCATCGGTCAGCGGGCCGGGTTTGTGCAGGATCGCGTCGGGGACGCCCATCTTGCCGATGTCGTGGAGCAGCGCGCCGCGACGCAGGTGGATCAGGTCCTCCTCACCCAGACCCGCGGCCTGGCCCAACCGAACGCACAGCTCGGCGACGCGCTGCGTGTGGCCTTGGGTCTCCCTGTCGCGGAGGTCCAGCGCCCGTGACCACCCTTCCAGGGTGGTGTCGTACGCCAGCGTCAGGTTGACGTTCGATCGCTGCAGGTCGTCGAAGAGCGCGACGTGGTCGATGGCGATGGCCGCCTGCATCGCCACCGCGTCCAGGAAGTCCAGCCACTCCTCCTCCGGGGCGAGCGGGGAGCGGTGGAAGAGCTCCAGCACCCCTTTCACCTGCCCCTTGGCCACCAGGGGCACGGCCATGTAGGCGACAAACTCCTCTTGCGGAAAGAGCCGCGAGCGGGTGAACGCGCCCGGGTGCATGCGGAGGTCGCTCACCTCGATCCGCCGGCGCTCGAGGGCCGCCTGGCCGGCATACCCTTCGCCCAACCGCAGGTGGGTGCGCTGCAGGGCCGTCGTGCGGAATCCCCGGGCGGCGGCGAACCTGAGCGTTTGTGTCCGGGCGAGCAGCAAGACGCAGGCCGCGTCCACGCCCAGCTGCAGCGTCACCTGGTCGAGGATGACGTTGAGCGTGACGCGCACGTCCAGACTGCTGCCGATGGCCATCTCGATGGCCCGCAGGGCCCCCAGCCGCTGCACCCGGCGCTCGGCCTGCTCCCGCAGCCGGCGCTCACGGTCGAGGAGCTGGACGTTCTCGATGGCGATGGCGGCCACGCTGGCGGCCACCTGGACGGCCACGACGTGCTCCGGGAGGTAGGGCGCCGGGCCAGTGCCCTGCACTTCCAGGGCCCCGATGGTGCGGCCCATCACTGCGAGCGGCACCACGAGCATCGCCGGTGCCTCCGCCTGGGGTGCTCCCTGCCCTTCGATGGTCTCGTCGACGAGGTGCCCCGCGTCGGGGACCCCGCCTGGGCCGGCCAGCTCGGGCTCCAGCAGGGCTTCACGAGCCCGCGACGCGCTATCCACCACGGCCGGCGGCTGGCCGGGCTGCTCCTCGCCCTCAGCGGCTGCAGCATAGACGCAGGTGCGATGCGCTCCCGTGGGGTCGTCCAGGTAGACGGCGAGCCGATCGAACGGCACGGAGGAGGCCACGAAGTCACGCACGGCGCGGAAGACCTGCCGGAGCTCGTGCGCCGTCCCGACCCGCTGTTCCAGATCGGCCAGGCGCTCCAGGAGCTGCCGGTACTCCCGGATGGCGCGCTGGTCGGCCTCACGCAGCGCCGCCTCGACCCGCTTACGCTCGGTGATGTCCTCGGCCACCTTGACGTAGTGCGTGATCCGGCCCCGCCCGTCGCGGATGGGCGAGACCGTGGCCAGTTCCCAGTAGCGCGTGCCGTCCTTGCGGTAGGCATGGAGCTCCCCCTGCCAGGTCCCGCCGCCCCGCAAGGTGGCGAGGCGGGCCTCTTGCTGCTCCGGTACGACGGGGTCGGCCAGCCGGTGGACAGGCATGCCGAGGACGTCCTCCGGCGTGAAGCCGGTGACCGCGGTGAACCTGGGGTTCACGTACTCGATGCGCTCGAGCGGGTCGGTGATGACGACGATGCCCGGACCCTGCTCCACGGCCCGGGAGAGCTTGCGCAGCTCTTCCTCGACCCGTCGGCGCTCCCGCCGGACCTCGGCATCGCGCAGCTCCCGTGCCACCGCCGGTGCCAGGCGGGCGAGGTGCCCCTTCATGATGTAGTCGTGGGCGCCAGCCTTCATCGCCTCGACGGCCACATCCTCGCCCACCGTACCCGACACGATGAGGAAGGGAAGGTCCACCTCGCGCTCCTGGAGCAGGCGGAGCGCGTCCACCGCCGTGAACTGCGGCATGGTGAAGTCGCAGAGGACGAGGTCCCAGGCCGCCTCCTGCAGCGCGTCGGCGAGGGCTCCGGCGGTCTCCACGCGCCGCCAGGATGGGACGTAGCCCGCCTGCTGCAGCTGGCGGACCAGCAGGAGCGCGTCGTCCTGGTTGTCCTCGACGATCAGGACGCGTAGCGGTGTCGGCGGCGCCGCCGGGTCCCGCGCCGCGGTGGGCCTCATGGGGAGGGCGGAGGCTCGTTGAGGACCAGCCAGTACAGGCCGAGCTGCCGGACGGCCTCGGCGAACTGCATGAAGTCGACGGGCTTGCGCACGTAGCTGTTGGCGCCAAGCACGTACCCGGCGACCAGGTCCTGCTCCTCCCGGGAGGAGGTGAGGATGACCGCGGGGAGCCACTTCGTCCGCTCGTCGGCCCGGAGGCGGCGCAGCACCTCCAGCCCGTCGACCTTCGGGAGCTTCAGGTCCAACAGGACGACCGCCGGGAGGGCGTCCTGCGCCGAGCCCCGCTCCTGGAAGAGGTAGGCCAGCGCCTCGGCTCCGTCTTCGGCCACCACGACCCGGTTGGCAATGTGGTGCCCCCGTAGGGCGCGCAGGGTCAGGGCCACGTCGTCCGGGTTGTCCTCCACCAGCAAGATCGTCCGTTCGTCCATCGCCCGCCTCCTATGAACCCCTCGCCGGGATCGTGAAGAAAAACGTCGCGCCCGCTTCCACCGCCGCCTCCGCCCAGATGCGACCTCCATGGCGGTGGATGATCCGCTGCACCGTGGCCAGCCCGATGCCCGTCCCCGGAAACTCGCTCGCCTTGTGGAGGCGCTGGAACGGCGCAAAGAGCTTGTCGGCGTACGCCATCTCAAACCCGACGCCGTTGTCTCGGACGAAGAAAACCGGCCCGCTGGCGGTGGTCCATGCGCCCACCTCGATCCGGGCCGGGTGGCGGGGGGTGGTGAACTTCCAGGCATTCTCCAGAAGGTTCACGAGGGCGACCCGCAACAGGCGCGTGTCTCCCGTCACCACCAGGCCGGGGGCTACGGTCGTGTCCACGGCCCGGTGGGGATCGCGGTGCCGGAGCTCCTGCAGGATGTGCTCCGCCAGGTGGGAGAGGTCGACGCGCTCCTCGCGCATAACCGCGCGCGTGATCCGCGAGAGCTCCAGCAGGTCGTCGATGAGCTGGGCCATCCGCTGGCTGGCCTGGCGCACGCGCCGGAGGTAGTCCTGGGCGTTCTCGTCCAGGGCCGCGCCGTAGTCGTCCAGCAGGGCCTGGCTGAAGCCGTCGATGCTGCGGAGCGGGGCGCGAAGGTCGTGGGCCACGGAGTAGCTGAACGCCTCCAGCTCGCGGTTGGCCGCCTCCAGCTGCGCGGTGCGCTCCTGGACCCGCCGCTCCAGCTCCTGGGTGAGGGCGCGGAGCGCCGTCTCGGCCCGCTTGCGCTCGGTGATGTCATAGGCGACCACCAGGGCGGCCGGGCGTCCGGCGAACCGCAACGTGTGGGAGACGATCAGGACGTCGATGATGCGCCCGTCTTTGGTCTGATGTCGCCACTCCCCGGAGCGCTGGAGGGCCGGCCGCGGCTGCGCAATGTCCGCCAGCAGCCGCGGGACATCCTCAGCCGGCCGGATGTCGGAGATCCGACGGGCGAGGAACTCTTCACGGGAGTACCCCTAGTGGGCCTGGGCTGCCGCATTGACCTCCAGGAACCGCAGGGTCTCGAGGTCGTACACCCACATGGGCAGGGGGTTGTGCTCGAAGAGCAGCCGGAAGGAGATGGCCTGATCCTCTTGGTGGGCAGCTGGGTACGCGGCCTCCCTCGATGCGGCGCCGGTCGAGCGTCCGACCAGGGCAGGGCGTCTCCCTGCGGACTTTGGCACCATCAAGACCCCCGACGCTGCACTGCGGCCTGACCCGCTACTCTCAACGCCCCGGGGCGGCGTCGGGACCGGGGGCCGGGGACCTCCTCACGCGTCGTCCTCTCCAAGACCATGCCCAGGCGTTCGACGTCGCAGTCCAGATGTGGAGTGTGGGCACCGCGCGGTGTGGGCCCCACGCTCGGACGTGCAGCTCTCCCCCCTCCCCTCCGGCCGCGCGGGGCGAGAGGCCACGCTATCCCCGGAGGTGCATCGTGCGACGGGGGCCGTCGAGGGTCACGACCCAGCGGTTGAGCAGGTCCCGGCCCAGCAAGGCTTCTCCGCCCAGGCCCACCACCTCGACGATCTGCCGCCTTCCGGCCGCCTCCACCTCGGCGGCGTACACGGGGACGCGGGCCGTCCCCGCCACCCCGCGGACCGTCACCTCGCTCACCCGGGGCAGGCCGAGCGCCTGCGGCAGGCCCTCGGGGAACACGGTGATGTCGGCGCCGCTGTCCACGAGCGCCGCCACCGCCGTGGCCGGCTCGGTGCGCGGCGGTCCCAGGCGTACCGGGAGCACGGGAGCCGGCGGACTGCGGCGGGCGTCGTAGGGGAAGGCGTCGGGTGGGGCGGGCCAGCGCCGACCAGGCTGCCGCGGCGGGCGCGCCATCGGCTAGGCGCCGACCAGCCGGGGCGAGGGGACCGCGACGACCCGCTCCTCCGCCGTCACCTTGGGCATGAAGACCGGGCGCGTGCCCACCCGGGCGAAGACCCGGCGCGCCAGCGCGTCGAAGTCGCGGTCGTGGTCGATGACGCGGCCCCGGTCGATGGCCACGTACTGGTCGCGGTAGCGGCGCAGCAGGCGGCGGCGGTTCGCCTCGAACCAGCGCATGCTCTCGGCCACGCCTGCGGCTGCGCCGGAGGCAGCCGCGGCACCGGCGGGCGGCGCGCCGACCACCTGCTGCAGGGCCTCGGCCACCAGTGCCGCCAGCGTCACCCCGCGGCGGGCTGCCGTCGCCTTCGCCTCACGCACCAGGGGCTCGGGGAGCCCGCGCAGGTAGAGCGTCGTCCCTCGGGCCATGACCACACCTCCCTCCCGTGATGCTAACAAAGCTCACTTATGTTAGCAAGACAACATCACCGGGGCGACCCGCCCGGGCCTGGGCGCGGGCGGCGGGTCGGGCGGCGCGCGGTCTGCTACGCTGGAAGCGCATCGGGCACCCTGGTACGGCTGAGAACCCTCGCACGGAAGGTGGACCCTGTGGAGGACGCACCGCGCGCCCCGATCGAACGCGATCGCGCCCCCCACCGCCCCGGAGGCGGGCGGCTCGTGCAGGCGGAACCCTGCGCCTGGCGGGCCGGTCCCGACCTCCCCTGGCGGACGGCGCCCCACCGCCACAACCCCGTCCGGACGATCCCCGCACCGTGACGGCCCGTTCTTCTTCCTTCCTGGCCGGCCTGCCCGGCGGCGTCCCCGTCACCTGGGCCATCCTGCTGGCCAACGCCGCCACCTTCCTCCTGGCCTTCGTCGGCGCCGGCGGACCCCTCGACGCGCTCGTCTTCCACACCTGGGAGGCGCTGCCCCGCCCGTGGACCCTGCTCACCTACGCACTGGTCGGCGCCGGCCACCCGCTCTGGCTGCTCGTGGGCCTGTACGTCTTCTGGATGTTCGCCGGCAGCCTGGAGCGGTCATGGGGCCGCGTCCGCTACCTGACCTTCCTGGCGATGGCGACGGCCGCGCCGGCGGCGGCTCTCGGGCTCGGCGCCGCGCTGCTCGGCCGGGGCGTGGGGCTGGCGGGGCTGTGGCTGCCCCTCGCCGGCACCATCGTGGCCTGGGGGGCGCTGCGCCCCTACGAGCAGGCCCTCCTCTTCTTCGTCCTCCCGGTGCAGTTCCGCTGGATCGCCGTGGGGGCTACGGCGCTGGTCTTCTTCAGCTTCCCCTTCCCCCTGGGGCTGTTCGCGCTGGCCGGGCCCGGCGTCGCCTGGGCGTCGGCGACGGGGCGGGTAGACCCGGCCACCTGGCGGGTCGGGTGGTCACGGGGCGGGCGCGGGCGGCGGGCCATCCGGCGGGACGGGCCCACCCTGAGCCCGCTGGCCTGGTACCGGCGGTGGCAGACGAAACGGCGCTTCCGCCGGCTGGTGCGGCAGGTGGACCTGGAAGACCGGCACTAGCTGGGCCAGGATCGGGCCCGCCGACGGGACGGCCGGACTCCAGCGCGGCGA
>JAVHLY010000054.1:4285-9261 GCA_031081585.1 Armatimonadota bacterium | reverse complement strand
ATGCCCGGGCATCAGGTCACCGTCCGCGGAGCCCAGACGCCGGGACATTCTCAGCGTAGACTACGCTGCCGCCCACCAGTCCCCTGCACAGGTCGGGCCCGCGGAAGAGCGATGCGCTGCCAGCGGCCGGTGCCGCTGCCTGGCCGATGGGGAGAACCGCGCCCCGGGGCGGCGGACAGCGGGTTCCCCCTAAACGCGGGCGGCCGGCGGGTGATCGCCCGGGCTGGCCGGAATCCTCTACGGGCGTGAACACAAGTGCGCTCGGGCCGTGCTCAATCGCGCAGCGTTCCCGTTGTCAGAAAGGAACAGCATGCTTCGGCCTCCCCTGCGCGCCTGCCAGGGGGATCACGGCATGTCGGCGCCCCGACCGGCCCATGGGGGCCCGAGATGGGCTGACGTCCACGGCGCGAACGGAGGAGGGGCCATCCTTTTACGGCGTTCCCGTCCGGATGTCCCCTCCCGTGATGTCGAAGGAGGGTACCGGCGCGTCTCCTGTGGGGTCCGCTAGCGCCGTAAAGAGGTCCCGGCGCAGATCCACCGTGACGAACCCGAAGGGGTCGCGGGCCCCCGGCCCGAGGGCATCCAGGGGTTGGTACTGCTCATCCACCGTGACAACGTTGACCTTCACCCGCGTGGGCGGCGTGGGGCCGGTCTGCAGGCTGCTTAGCGGTACCCGCGCGCGGACCGCGCGGCCGTCGGGCAGGACCTCGGCGAAGAGAAACGGTGCGGGCGGACGGATGGCCTCGAAGGTGAAGGGCCGGTAGGGTGTTTCGGGAACGCGACCGAAGAAGAACCGTCCCCCGCGCAGCGCGACGTAGTGAGTCCAGTAGGTGCTGTCGGGTTGCGGTCCCCGCAGCAGCGTCTCGTCGACGGTGAAGGCGATGTAGTATGCGCCTCCAGCAGGACGGACAGGCGCCGCAAACTGCACGGTGATGACGAGTTGCGGCCCGGCCTGCCCCGCCGCCGGTCCGCTCATCAGTGCCGCCATAGCGGCGGCGATCAGGGCGAGTCCCGCTACGGCGCGATTGAGGAGCGTCTGCACATCTCCCCCTCCCCCCACAGCGGCGTACCGGGCGGTTGCCCAGGCGCTACTTCCCCGACCCCCGTCGTCTTCCTCCCTTCCCGTCACGGGCTGCCCGGGAAGGCCAGCGGCTGGTCAAACAGCAGGCCGCTCTGCCCCAGCCCGATGCGCCCCCGCCCCCAGGGGATGGCCGTGAGCCAGGCCTCCAGCCAGATCTCCCCTCGCACTCCCAGGTAAGAAAGGCTGACCGCCAGACAGTCGCAGAAGACGCGCGTGACCGTCAGGCGGTCATGGAAGACCTGTCCGGTGAATCCATCATAGAGACCCAGGTACTGCACCTGCCACTGGGGGCTCAGGCGCAGGTCCAGGCTGGCTTCCGCACGCTCCAGCCGGCCCAACATCGGGCTGTAGCTGGCGGCCAGCGCCACCGTCCACTCGGGGCGCGGCAAGGCCACCGCCTGAGCCACAACGCTACCAGGCTGCCGGGTCAGGAAGTCGTAGGTGGCCAAGGCGCGGACAAACAGGCCCGGGGCGCGGTAGGTCAGGCTGGCCTCGCCGATGCTCAGGGGACCGGCGATCTGGTCGAATAGAAACGGGCTCTGCCCGGCCACCTCCTGGGTGGTGTAGGCGCCGCGTAGCTCCAGCGTCGGGCCGAGGGGGCGGACGTACTCGGCCCGGCCCCCGGTGAAAAGACGCAGGTCCCCGGTAGTGTACCAGCTGGCCCGGCCGAAGGCGCGCAGAAAGAGCGTCCCGCCGCCTGCCGGCACCGGCCCGCTGAGGGTCAGCAGCGCGTCGGCCCGCACGGCGTCTGTCAGGCTCGAGGGCGTCACGTTCTGCTCGCGGAAGCGGCCCAGACCTCCTTCCACCTGCAGGACGAAGGGCGACCGCCCCAGCGCGAAGGGGGCAAGCGTCACGGTCAGCTCCGGCAGGCGCTCCAGGGTGTAGTGCTGGTCAGCGGGGAAGACATCGCCGTCCAGGTCCCAGCGGGTCTCGGCTACCAGCGAGGCGGAGAATCCCGGACGGAAGTGGCGCAGGACCAGCCGCGGCAGGAGCTCGTCGTCCACGCCTGCTGTGCCTGCCGCCCGCGTGAAGGTGAGGACAGCCTCGCCGCTCATCTCCGGCGAAAGGGCCTGGCTGTGGACCAGGGTCCCGGTCAGGCCTTGAGCCGGGCCGACGGAGGTGCTGCTGTAGGTCGCGTAGAGGAACGTTGTCGCGCCGGTAGTGCGGTGGCTGAGGTCGAGGGCGGTGAAGAGGTCGCTGGTGGCGGGCGGGGACGGTGTCCCGCCCGGCGCTCGATGCGTGTAGTCCCCGAAGAGGTTCAGCCGCAGGGCGGGTGCCAGGTCCTGGGCGTGGTTGACGACCACCCGCCAGTCGGTCCCGCCGGTCTGGCGGTTGGCCAGGCGGTAGACGAGGGCGGTCCCCTGTCCGCGCCCGCCGCTCAGACGATAGGCGTGCTCGACACCCAGGCCGGTTCCCAGTCGCTCCATGTAGTCCGCGAGGACAAATCCCCAGTGTCCTTCATTGAGAAAGTACGTGGTGTGCGTCTTCACGAACCATCCCTCCACCGGGCTGTAGCCGACGACGGGGAAAAAGCGCGTCGCCTGCCTCTCGCGCAGGAAGATGATGAACGACGGCAGCGTCACAACCCGCTGGCCGGCGATCCACAGCGACGCACGGCGGCCCACCACCTTGTCATTGAGAAAGACCGCGATTTCGTCGGCGGTCAGAAAGACCAGGGGAACGTCCGGGTCGCAGGTGGTGACGAAGCCTTCCCGGATGGAGACGGTGCGGTCGAGCACTCCCTCCAGCCGCTGTGCGCGCAGGTGGACGGGCCCGAGCACCATCGGGCTGGTCACCCGGGCGCGGGCCTGATGTAGAACGCCCAGGCGGGTGCGCAGGTTGTAGGTCAACAGTTCCGCGGTGGCCTCCTGGGCGCCGACGCGCAAACGGACGTGGCCCTCCGCCGTCACCTCCCCCGTCTCCAGGTTGGCGACAAGCGCATGGGCGTCGATGGTCACATCCTCGAAGGTGAGCACGACGTTTCCAGTGGCCACCAGGACGCGGGTGCGTCGATCGTAGCGAAAGGCATCGGCGCGGATCAACACCGGCACCTCCCCGGAGACGTCCGTCGGCGCGGGGAGGAACGTGGGGGAGGGCGAAAACCCGGTCTCCGGCGCCGGCACGGCGACCGACGGCAGAAGGACGAGCAGCCCCAGCACGAGCGCGGCCGCACGAACGCCGGGCGAGCGCATGGATGGGCTACGGACCGCGCCGGACCTTGAACTCCGTCTGCACGTTGCCGAAAGCCTCGAACGCCTCTTCCTGCAGCGCGATGATGACGCGGTCCGCGCGCAGCCGGTTGCCATCCTCGTCCTGCATGTGCACGCTCCCCATCACCACCACGCTCCGGCCGCGGTGGGTGTAGCGGGCGCGGTCGCCGGTCGCCTGCCGGGCGCCCTGGGTCACCCGCACCCGTCCTTCGGCCTCCATGTCCCGAGACCGGAGGAAGAGGGTCAGCCGGTCGCACGCCACGCGGGCCGGCATGGCCATCGTCCGGCGCGTCTCCCCGTCGGCCGGCCGCTCGCCCTCCGACAGGAACAGGTCTCCGGTCAGACCGTCCACCACCACCTCGCCTTCCAGCACGAGCCGCCCGTCCGCTTCGTTGTAGTAGCCGCGGGCTGCGCGGGCCGTCCGGTCGCGCTGACGCACCTCAACTCCGCCGAGGGCTTCGGCCTCCGGGGCGTCCCAGCGAAAGCGTATCCGCTCGGCCGTAATGATGGTCTCCTCGCGGGTCAGCGTGTCCGCAGCTGGATCGTCGCCCTCGGCAGGCATCGCCGGCCGGACCAGACGGGCCCCCCCGCTGACCTCCGCACGCAGGACGCGCAGGCTAGCAGCCAGCCGTTCCCCCGTGAGGATGCTCCCGCCCCGACTCAGACGCACCCCGCCTTCTGCCGTCACCTGGTCGGTCCGGCCGTCGTGGACCAGCGACGGGGCCTGAACCTCCAGACCCTTCTGGGTCACCGTGACCCCGGCCGACGCCTGAGTCATGCGCGTGGCCAGGTCGAAACGCATGCGACCCGCGCGCAGCACCAGATCCCCTTGCGCCAGCACTACATGCCCCTCGGCCTCGGCCGTCCGGGAGCGGATTTCGTACCGGACGCTGTCGGCGGTCAGTCGGGCGCCGGGTTGTTGCACCACGACCTGCCCGTGAGCCGTCGCCACCTGGGCCCGCTGGTCAAGCCGCAGCTGATCCGCCCGGATCTCCACCTCGCCGACAGTGAGACGGACGTGTCCTTCGGCAACGAAAACCCGGGAACGAGTATCGTACCGCACCCGCTCGGCCTGAAGGCGACCGGTCTCGACTGGCGGCGTACTGCCCGCGGAGGAGCCCGCAGAACGCCGCGGCGCGGCCGAATCGGGTGTCGAGGATACGCCGTCTGTGCCGAGCGCGGAGGAGACCGCATCCCCCCGGAGGATGGCGACCTCGACGTCCCCCAGCACCGTGAAGTCGCCCGTGGCGCGGTCGAGCACGATTTCTCCGGCGCGCAGGCGAAGGGCTGGGGCGCTATCGCGGTAGAGATCGGCCTGGCGAACACCCCGGAAGCGCGTGAACTGGCCGTCGGCGCTCACGTCCGCCTGGCCGGCATGGACTTCCGCCTGCCGCCGGCCCTCGCTCCTGAGGACGAGGACGGCGCCGCTGATGCTCACACCGGGCGGGGACGGCACAGGGGCAGGCGCCGGCGCCGTCCCGGTCGGCGCGGGGACGCGCCGCGACCAGGCGGCGGACCACCCCAGGTAGGCACCTGCGCCGAGGGAGGCGGCCACAAGTCCCACTACTGCAAGCGGAGCGCGGCGCTGTCCGCCGGGCGGTCGGGGCGTGCCCGGAGGTCGCGGATCGGCGGGAGCGTGCGGCACTTCAGGAGGGCGCGCCACCGCTACTCACCCGGAAGTCGCG
>JAVHLY010000054.1:0-4185 GCA_031081585.1 Armatimonadota bacterium | reverse complement strand
TGTCCGCCGGGCGGTCGGGGCGTGCCCGGAGGTCGCGGATCGGCGGGAGCGTGCGGCACTTCAGGAGGGCGCGCCACCGCTACTCACCCGGAAGTCGCGGGCGCCCGGTGCAACCACCGGTCCTGCCGGGCCCAGATCACGAGGCCCCCCACGCCGAAGAGCAGGTTCGGCAGCCAGGCCGCCAGCATGGGCGAGACGGCTCCGACAGCGCCCACTGCCCGCGCGCTCGACATCACCGCGTAATACAGGAAAAGCAACACCACGCTGATCCCCACGCCGGTGAAGCGCCCCCCCTGCGTGGCCAGCAGGCTGAGCGGCGCCGCCACCAAGGCGAAGACCACGCTGGCGGCGGGGATGGCGAACTTCCGGTGCAGCTCGATGGCAAAACGCGGCGGCGCCTCCCGGCCGAAGGCGGCCAGGTACTGGCGCAGCTCGGCGGCGGTCATCTCGTCGGGGGTCTTCTGCCCGGCGAAGAAAATGCCGCCCGGGAGGTTCACCAGGATGCGCATCTCGTCGAAGCGCGCCTCGTACCGGGTGAACCCCTCCGAGTCGAATTCCCGCAGGACTCCGTCCCGCAGGCGCAAGTACCGGTCGTCCCAGCGGCCCTCGCGGGCGGTGATCAGACGCGGCAACGGCGGAGTTACCTCGTAAACCATGACGTTCTGCAACAGCCGTCGATCGTCGTCGACCCGCTCAACGTAGAAGAAGCGATTGCCCGGGGCGCGAAAGAAGACCTGCTCGCGCACCTGCGGGAAGGCCTCGCCAAAGGCCGCGCGACGGATCAGGGTGTTGGCCCGGTGGTTGGCCCAGGGGGCGAAATACTCGTTGGTCAGGAAGGTCACCGCCGCCATGCCAAGGGCGAACACCAGCGCCGGGGCGAAGAGGCGGCCCAGGCTCATCCCGGCCAGGCGCATCGCCTGCAGTTCGCGGTCACGCGCCAGCCGTCCCAGCCCCAGCAGCACGCCAAGGAGGGTCGAGACGGGGAAGGTGATCACCATGATGGCCGGGAGTTTATAGGCGAGCAGGCGTCCCAGCGCCTGAAGGGTGAGGCGCCCCGAGACGATGAACTCGGCCAGCGTGTACAGGATGTCCCCGACCAGGAGCACGGCGAAACCGCCGACGCCCAGAAGAAAGGGCGGCAGGATCTCCAGGATGATGTAGCGGTCGACGATGGGCACGACGGACCGCGTGGTCGGACCCCCCGCACCGTCGAGTCCAACCGAACGTCACTCCTAAGGATGCGCACCGCTCCGGAGTTCCGTCAAGAGGAAGGCCCGTCTGGCGGCTCGAAAAAGCAATCCCTACCTCCTGAAGGAACCGTGCGGGCTTTCGCGGAACGGGAGGCACCAGGATGGGGATGCGAGCCCTCGCTGTTCTGCTGTCGCTCCTGCTCGCAGGGTGCGGAAGCCTCAGCGGCCTGCCCTCGCTGACCCCCGGCTCCGAGGCCCCTCCCGGTGTGACGGCGACCGTTCCCGGGCACGACGGCACCGTCCCTGCCGATGCCCCGATCTCGGTCACCTTCAGCAAGGCCATGAACACCCGCACCGTGACGGTGACCGCCGAGCCGGCCGTCGCCTTCGCCCCGGCGGAGTGGACAGCCGACGAGCGGACCGTCACCGTGCGCCCGCAGAATCCGTTCAACCCCGGCACCCGGTATACCGTGACGGTGAACGGCCGCGACCGAGCGGGAAATGCCCTGGCCCCCTTTACCTGGTCCTTCACTGCCGGCCCGCCCGCGGCTCGGGCCGGAACCGGCCAGGCGCGCCTGCGGGACCGCGTGGAGGTCCGCCCTGACGAACGCCTCTTCACCCTCTTCGCGGCTCTCAATGCCGCCGGTTACGACGAGGGGCTCCGGGAGTCGGGGGACGTCCGCCAGGCCGTGCGTGACAGACTCGGGGACCTGCCGATCCGCGTCGTCGACCCCGTACGCCGGTACCGCGAGGAGCACCCCCTGCCCTTGGAAGCCTACGTACGCTACACCCTCACGCTGGGCGCCCCGCCGGGATTCGCCGAGCAGCGGGCGCCCCAGGGGCTGGACGGCTTCGGCCGGGTATTGGCCGACTTCTACACGGCCGCAGGCGTCGCAGACCTGTGGAAGACCCAGTCCGGCCCGCACCAGCAGGCGGCCGCTGCGCTCGCCAGCGAGGGCCTGGCGCTCATGGGCCGCACCCTGGACTACCTGCGGGCCGGCGACGCCCCCCGGGAACGGCTGTTGCTCGTGCCGAACCTCCTGGACGCGCCGGGCCGCGGTTACATCGTGCCGCTCGACGACGTGGTAGTCTTCGTCCTCGGCTCCGCCGGCAAGCCTGACCCCGTCACGCTGGTCACCCTCACGGTCCGGCTCGCTCTCGGAACCCTTCCGCCCCAGGCGGCAGCGGAGGTACAGCGCACGAGTCCCCTCTTCGACCTGGTCCGGGAGACAGCGCAGCGCCACGGCTACCGCGACTGGCCGGCCGTCATCCAGGAGAGCCTCGTGGCCGCGGTGACGGCGCGCCTCGCGCTGCCTCCCGATCAGCGCGCGGCTTTCTTGCGCCGCCACTATGACCGCGGGCTCATTCTGGTGGACCACTTCAGTACGGAGCTCCAGCGGTACGAGCGCGATATCTCGCCGCTGGCGGACTTCCTGCCCGGCCTGCTGCGGACAGTGAACCTGGACGAGGAGCGTCGTCTCTTCGCCGAACGGCGCCGCTAGCAGCCCAAGGGTGTGCAAAAGCCAGCAGGGGCGAATCGCATTTAGATTATCGGGTCGCCACTCGCACAGAAACTTCCCGTCTATCCCACCCCTCGTTCGCTGGGGAAGAATTCGAACGGCCCGAGGGGGCGATTTCCCCGCGGTACCCTGCGCGAAACGACACATCGCTGCCCGATCCGCAGCGCGTAGTTCGGGCCGGACGCCCGGATTGATAGCGGAGCCCGAGGCGCTTCCATTTCAGATACCGGGGCTGTCTGACGCCGCAATCTCCTGCGCCCGTCAGGGCAGGCACCACACTGCCTCTCCGCCCAAAATGCCGCGATCAGCCCGGGGAGTTTGTGGCCGTTGTTACGCGCCTCATCGCCCGGCGGCAGCCACCGAACTGACGGTAAGAGGACTCCCCACATACCGCCGGACGGTGACGACCACCCCCGTGGTGGTCGAGCCGGGGCTGATGACCACGTTGTCCATACGCCCGTACAGGTCTTCGGCGTCCACGGTCCCGTTGCCATTGAAGTCCTGCCAGACGAACACGGTCTTCGTCCCCGCTTGGGCGTTCGTGACCGTGAAGCTTCCGGTCGCCGCGACGATCGCGACGTCGCTCTGTCGCGTAATGACGCTGCCGCTCACCACGCCCGAGAACGCGCGCATGGCGTTGTTGGGGTTGCTCGCCCCCACTGCGGCAGCCGCGTTGACGAGGCCGTAGCCGAAGAACTGATCCCAGCCGGCCGGTGGGAGATCTACAGCCGTATCCCGGAGACGGGTGCGGATGGCATCCGGCCCCACGATGCCCCTGGAGATGAGGAGGGCAGCCACACCAGAGACATGAGGCGTAGCCATGGAGGTGCCCAAAAGATAGCCATACCCAGGGTCAAAGTTGGGACTCCACCACGTGCTCAAGACCCAGTCTGGATAGCCGTCGCTGTCGCAGTCGGGGAAATCTCCCCCCGGTGCCGCTATCCAGATCTGCGGCCCGTAGTTGGAGTACGAGGCCTTCGTGTCGTTGCAGGCGGTGGCACTCACGGCAATGACCCCGGGGTAGGCGGCGGGATACATTACCACGTTTAAGTTGTCGTTGCCCGCCGCGGCCACGAGCGCGACGCCCCGCGCCAGGGCGTAGTTGACGGCGTCCTGCAGGGTCTGGGACGCTCCAGAGCCGCCCAAGCTGAGGTTTATGACCTTTGCGCCGTTGCCAGCGGCGAAAACGATACCTTGAGTGACCGCGGCCCAGGTTCCAGTGCCACATTGTCCGCTAGCGACGTTCTCCCCCAGCACCCGGATCGGCATTATTTTCACCGCCGAAGCGCCTCCCCAGGCTACCCCCGCCACGCCCGTGCTGTTGTTCGTCAGTGCCCCCACGGTGCCGGCCACGTGCGTACCGTGACTGGCCTGACTGGGAGCCACGGTCGGGCATCCGGGATCCGTGGGGTCGGGGTCGTTGTCGAAGAAGTCGTAACCCGGCACGGTGACCCCTGAGAGGTCGGGGTGGTCGA
>JAVHLY010000053.1 GCA_031081585.1 Armatimonadota bacterium | reverse complement strand
CTGGCCGCGGCGGCCTTCTGCTGCTTCGCCTCGGCCACCACCCGCTCCGCCACGTGGGCGGGGACCTCCTCGTAGTGGGAGAACTCCACCTCGAAGGTGCCGCGGCCGCCGGTCATGGAGCGGAGGTCGGAGGCGTAGCGCAGGATCTCCGCCTGCGGGACCTGCGCCCGGACCACCGTGGTGCCGTCCCCCTGGGACTCCATGCCGGTGATGCGGGCCCGCCGGGCGTTCAGGTCGCCCATGATGTCGCCCAGCAGCTCCTCGGGGATCCGCACCGCCAGCGTCATGATGGGCTCGAGCAGGACCACTCCGGCCTGCTGCGCCGCCTCCTTGAAGGCCAGCGACCCGGCGATCTGGAAGGCGATGTCCGAGGAGTCGACGGGGTGGTACTTGCCGTCCACCAGCGTCACCCGCACGTCCACCACCGGGTACCCGGCCAGCACCCCCTCCTCCATGGCCTTGCGCACGCCCTTGTCCACCGAGGGGATGAACTGGTTGGGGATGGCCCCGCCGAAGATCTTGTCCACGAACTCGTACCCGCCGCCGCGCGGCAGCGGCTCCACGTCGATGACGCACACCCCGTACTGCCCGCGGCCGCCGGTCTGCTTGACGTAGCGCCCCTGGACGCCGGTGGCGCGCCGCCGCACCGTCTCCCGGTAGGGGACGCGCGGGGGCGCCAGCGTCACCTCCACCCCGAACTTGCGGCGCAGGCGGTCGGCGATGATCTCGATGTGCGACTCCCCCATGCCGGCGATGAGCGTCTGGCGCAGCTCGGGGTCGCGGTAGACGCGGATGGTCGGGTCCTCCTCGGCCAGCCGGTGGATGGCCGCGGCCAGCTTGTCCTCGTCCCCGCGGCTGCGCGGCTCGATGGCCAGCGTCATGGCGGGGCGGGGGAAGCGCACCGGCGGCAACACGATGGGGGCGTCGCGCGCACTCAGCGTGTCCCCGGTCACGGTCTCCGCCAGCTTGGCCACGGCGCCGATGTCCCCGGCCGCCACCTCGCCGGTGGGCTCCTGGTGCTTGCCGCGCAGGAAGAAGAGCGTGCCCACGCGCTCGACCTTCTGCCGCGTGGCGTTCAGCACCTGGGAGTCGCTGCTGAGCCGCCCGGCGTAGACGCGGAAGTAGGAGAGCTTGCCCACGTAGGGGTCGGCCATGGTCTTGAAGACCAGCGCCGCCAGCGGCGCGTCGGGCGTGGCCGGGCGGGTGACCACCTCCTCGCCGCCCGGCCGGGTGCCGCGCACCTCCGCCACGGCGGCCGGGGAGGGGAGCAGGGCGACGATGGCGTCGAGCAGCGGCCCCGCGCCGATGAGACGCCCTCCCGCGGCCGCGAGCACCGGGATGAGCGCCCCGCGCCGGACGCCGGCCAGGAGCCCGCGGCGCACCTCCTCGTCGCTGAGGGTCCCCTGTTCCAGGTAGGTCTCCACCAGGGCGTCGTCCGCCTCCGCGGCCGCCTCGATCAGGCGCTCCCGGGCACGCTCGACCTCCTCGCGCACCTCGGCGGGGACATCCTCCTCGCGCACTTCCCCGTCGCGCCAGGTGTAGGCCCGCAGCGCCACCAGGTCGACCAGGCCGCGCAGGGCCCCCTCCGCCCCGATGGGGAGGTGCAGCGGGACCACCCCGGCGCCGAAGCGCGCCCGGAGCGACTCCACCGCGCGCTCGAAGCTGGCGTTCTCCCGGTCGAGGCGGTTCACCACCACCAGGCGGGCCACCCCCTGGTCGGCGGCGGCTTGCCAGACCTTCTCGGTCTGCACCTCGACGCCGGCCACGCCGTCCACGACCACCAGCGCGCCCTCGCACACCCGCAGCGACCCCACCACCTCGCCGATGAAGTCGGGGTAGCCGGGGGTGTCGATGAGGGTGATCTTGTGCTCCCGCCACTCCAGGGGGGCCAGCGCCGCGTTGATGGTGTGGCGGCGGCGCACCTCCTCGGGGTCGAAGTCGGTGGTGGTCGTCCCCGCCTCCACGCTGCCCAGGCGGTCGATGGCCCGGGCGGTGAAGAGCAGCGCCTCCACCAGGGTGGTCTTGCCGGTGCCGCCGTGGCCCACCACGGCGACGTTGCGGATGCGGTCCATGGGGTAGGGCTTCATGGGTTCACCTCAGCTCGCCACCCGACGCCGGCGGGCGGCCGCGTCAATACCCCCGCTCCCGGTCCACCACGTTCAGCAGCGGCTCCCCGCGCAGGAAGCGCCGCAGGTTCTCGCAGAACAGCGGGATGGCCCGGTCGTAGTAGCGCGGCGTCGTCCCCGAGACGTGCGGGGTGATGATCACCTGCGGCAGGTCCCACAGCGGGCTCTCCGGCGGGAGCGGCTCCTGCTCGAAGACGTCCAGCGCCGCCCCGGCCAGGCGGCCGGCGCGCAGGGCGTCCACCAGCGCCGCTTCCTGGACGATCGCCCCGCGCCCCACGTTGATGAGGAAGGCCCCGGGAGGCAGCAGCGCCAGCTCCCGGGCCCCGATGAGCCCGCGGGTGGCCGGCGTGAGCGGCAGGACCACCACCAGGACGTCGCTGCGGCGCAGCACCTCGTCGAGCCCCTCGGGCGGGAAGACCTGCTCCACGTGCGGCACCGGGGCCCCGCTGCGGCGGGTGCCGATCACGCGCATCCCGAAGACGCGGGCGCGCTCGGCGATGGCCCGGCCGATCGCCCCCAGCCCCAGGATGCCCAGCGTCTTGCCGCCCAGCTCGTCCCCCAGCACGGTGCGCCGGTCCCAGCGGCGGGCCAGCTGTTGGCGGACGGCGACGTGCAGGCGGCGGCTCAGCATCAGCATCACCCCCAGCACGTGCTCGGAGAGCGGCTCGGCGTGGATGCCGCTGCTGCTGGTGAGGAGCACCTCCCGCTGGAGCAGCTCCGGGAAGAGGAGCTGGTCGACCCCGGCGGCGGTGGAGTGGATCCAGCGCAGCCGCTCCGCCCGCCGCACCACCTCGGGGGGGACGCTCCACCCCACGATGACGTCGGCGGTGGGGGCCAGCGCCAGCAACCGGGCGCGGTCGGTGGTGTGCTCGACGGCCAGCCCGGGCGCGGCGGCCCGGATGGCCTCCAGGTGGCGGGGCTCCACGTCGGCGGCGACGAGGATGTGCAGGCTCACGGCCCCTCCACTCCCGCCCCGGCCCCCGCGGTCGCAGCTCCCGCCGCCTCGCGCAGCCGCTGCACCACGAAGGTCCGGTCGAGGGCGGCCAGCAGCCAGCCGGCCTGCGGCCCGGAGCGCCGCCCGAGCAGGGCACGGTAGATCGCCTGGAAGGCCTCGCCCGCCGGCAGCCCCAGCTCGGCCTTGAGGCGGTGGATGGCGGCGTGCACCGCCTCCCCCTCCCAGGGGGTCGTCTCCAGCACGCGGGCCAGCTGGGCCAGGAAAGCCTGCTGGGCGGGGGTGAGGTCCCTGGCCGCGTCCGGCAGAGCCGGCTGCACCTCGAAGCGCTCCTCCGGCGGGGCGTAGGTGCGCAGCCAGCGGCGAGCGTCCTCGACGCGCTGCTGCAGCTCGGCGCGGTCCTCCTCGGTGAGCGGGGCGCCCTTCTCCGCCGCCACCGCCGCCTCCACGTCCACGCCGGGGAGCTGCACCAGGTGGGCGACGCGGCTGAAGCGCGGCCGCCACGCGCCCGGCCGCGACGCGGCGGTCATGGCGTAGGCGAAGGTGCGGGCCAGCTCCGGGTCGTCCACCTCTCCCCGGAAGGCGCGCGCGGCACGGTCGTACTCGTCGTACAGGCGCGGGATGGTGTCGCCGGAGGGGTCGAAGTCCTTCTGCTCCCGGTAGTGGACGCGCACCAGCAGGAAGCGGACGAGCTCGGGGCGGACGATCTCCAGGAACTCGTGGGCGAAGACGCCCCGGCCGGCGGACCCCGACATCTTCCGCCCGCCCAGCAGCAGGAACTCGTAGGAAATGGGGAAGGGGGTGGGGTAGGCGAAGATCCGCTGCGCCACGGCACTGGCCACGTCGTGGGTGCCGCCGCGGGTGAAGTGGTCCTTCCCCGCGCCCTCCACGGTGACGCCGAGCGTCCACCACTTGGCCGCCCACTCCACCTTGTAGATGAGCTTGCTCGCCCCGTCGAAGGGCGAGCGCCGCCCCCGGTGGCCGCACCCCTGCGCGTAGGTCACCTTGTCCGGCACGCAGGCGTAGGTCACCATACGCCCGTCCCAGCCGGTGACGAGCGTGGTGGCGATGCGCCCGCACGCCTCGCAGAGCACCTGCAGCGGGTGGCGCATCGGCCGGCGGCTGCCGCTGATCTCCCGGTCGATGGCCAGGACCTCCTCGGCCCGGTCGAGCACGGCGCGGATGGCCTCGTTCATCCGCCCGCTGCGGTAGAGCTCGCTCCCCCGGTACTCCTCCGGGGTGCACCCCAGGCGCCGGAAGGTCTCACTGAAGCGGTGGGCGTAGTAGGCGGCGAAGCTTGGGTAGTGGGGCTCGGGCGAGGGCACGTCGGCGAGGGGACGGCCGAGGTAGGGGGCGAAGCGGTCCCGGTCCAGGTAGGGGGGCACGGCGTCGAAGGGGTCGAAGTCGTCGAACCCGTAGAGGAAGCGTACCGCCACCCCGCGCTCGCGCAGCCCGCGGGTCACGGCGTCGTGCAGCACCACCCCGCGCAGCGAGCCCAGGTGGGCGAAGCCGCTGGGCGTCCAGGCGTCGTTCACCACGTGCGCCCGCTCGGGGCGCGTGCGCAGGATCTCCTCGGCGAGCAGGTCCACCCACACAGCCGCTCAGGTCGCCGCCACGCCCAGGGGCGCGGCCTCGGCGCGGACCAGCCAGCGACGGGCCTCGCCGACGAGGTAGAAAGACCCGGTGACCACGAGCAGGCCGTCCGGGCCGGCCAGCGCCAGGCCCCGGGCCACGGCGCCGGCCCGGTCGGGCCGGACCTCGACCTGCCGGACGTGCCGGCGCAGCAGGGCGGCCAGGTCACGCGCGGGGATGGGGCGCACGTGCTGCGGCTCGGTGGCCACGGCGGCCGACGCCAGGGGAGCGATGAGCTCGACGGTGGCTGCGGCGTCGTGTCCCTCGACCATGCCTGCGACCAGCACCACCCGGCGCCCGGGCCACAGCTCCAGCAGGGCGTCGCGCAGGGCCCCCATGGAGGCGGGGTTGTGGGCCACGTCCACCACGACGTCGGGCCCGCGGCGCACCACCTCCACGCGCCCCGGCCACTCCAGGCGCTCCAGCCCCCGCCGGACCGCGTCGGCAGGCAGCGCCGGCCCATCGGCGGCCAGCACCTCGGCCGCCACCACCGCCGTGGCGGCGTTCACCAGCTGGTGGCGCCCCACGAGCGGCACCCACAGCCGCCCGTAGTCGTTCCCCTGCGGGCCGTCCGTGCGCAGGGTGAAGGCCTGGCCCGCCGGCGTCATCGCCGCTGGCTCCCAGCGCGCCCGGGAGGCCACCGGCACCAGCACCGCACCGGCCTGCGCCGCCGCGGCGCTCACCGCCGCCGTGGCCTCCGGGCCCTGGGGAGCCACGACCAGCGGGCGCCCCGGCCGGGCGATCCCCGCCTTCTCCCGGGCGATGCCGCCGAGGTCGGGGCCCAGGCGGTCGACGTGGTCGCGGCTGATCGACGTGATCACGCCGAGGAGCGGGTCGGTCACGTTGGTGGCGTCGAGGCGCCCGCCGATGCCCACCTCCAGCACGGCCAGGTCCACTGCCGCCTCCCGGAAGTGGTGGAGCGCCAGCGCCACCGAGACCTCGAAGTAGGTGGGAACGCCCTCGGGGTCGGCCGTCGCCGCCTCGACGTGCGGGCGCACGTGCGCGATGGCCCGGTCGAGGGCCTCCGGCGAGATCAGCGCGCCGTCCACCCGGATGCGCTCCCGGTAGTCCACCAGGTGTGGCTTGACGTAGAGCCCGACCCGCCGCCCTGCCGCCTGCTCCACCGCCGCCAGCATCGCCGCCGTCGACCCCTTGCCCTTGGTCCCGGCCACCAGCACCACGCGCAGGTCCCGCTGCGGCCGGTCCAGCCGCCGGAGCAGGCGGGCGATGCGCACGAGCCCCGCCTCGCGCGCGTGGTGCCGCGGGTAGCGCTCGGCGTCGAGCAGGCCGAAGAGGAAGTCCAGGGACACCTCGTGCTATGGTAGCAGAACCTGGCGGCGGTAGGCCTCCCACGTGTTGCGCAGTAGCATGGCGATGGTCATCGGCCCCACACCGCCCGGCACCGGGGTGAGGGCGGCGGCCACCGGCTCGACGCTGGCGCGGTCCACGTCGCCCACGAGCCGGCCGTCCACGCGGTTCACGCCCACGTCGACGACCACCGCCCCGGGCCGGACCATCGCGCCGGTGACGAGCCGCGGCCGCCCGGCCGCCACCACCAGGATCTCCGCCTGGCGGGTGTGCTCGGCCAGGTCGGGGGTGCGGGTGTGGCAGACGGTCACGGTGGCGTGCGCGGCCAGCAGCAGGAGCGCGGTCGGTTTCCCCACGATGAGGCTGCGCCCCACCACCACCGCGCGCCGCCCGGCCGGGTCGATCCCGGCGTGGGCGATGAGCGCCAGGATCCCCTGCGGCGTGGCGGGGCGCAGCCCGGGGGCGCCGGCCAGCAGCGCGCCCAGGTTGGCCGGCCCGAGTCCGTCCACGTCCTTGTCGGGGTGGATGCGGGCGAAGACGCGCCAGGGGTCGATGTGGGCGGGCATAGGCTGCTGGGGGAGGATGCCGTGGACCTCCGGGCGCCGGTTGAGCTCGTCGACGAGGGCCAGCACCTCCTCCTCCGGTGTGTCGGCGGGCAGGTGGAAGGTCTCCGAGCGGAAGCCCACCCGGCCGCACGCCTCCGCCTTGCGCCGGACGTAGAGGGACGAGGCGGGATCGTCCCCCACCAGGATGGCCGCCAGCCCCGGGCTCACCCCGGCCCGGCGGATCGCCTCCGACGCCTCGGTGGCCAGCGCCGCCTCGACGGTGGCGGCCAGGCGCCGGCCGTCCAGGATCCTCGCCCCCACGGCTTCCCTCCTCGCGGACCTTCCCACCGCTCCCCGTCCGCCCCCGCAATCCCGGGGGACGTCCCCTGCAGAAAAAGCGTGAAGGCAGGCCACAGCCCGCCTCCACGTCGCACCGGTGCGCCGGGCCTCCGCCGGTGTCCGGCGGAGGGCAGGAACGGGGGCCTACCTGATGGCGGACTTGAGCTCCTTGCCGGCAGTGAACGCCGGCACGCGCTTGGCCGGAATCCGGATCTTCGCGCCGGTCTGCGGGTTGCGCCCTTCACGGGCGGCCCGGCGGCGGACGAGGAAGGTGCCGAAGCCCACCAGCGTGACCTTCTCGCCCCGGCGGAGCGTCGATGTGATCGTGTCGAGGGTGGTGTTCACCGTCTCCAGGACGTCCTTCTTGGTGAGCCCGGTCTTGGCGGCCACCTTCTCCACCAGCTGCTCCTTGTTCATGCGTCACCTCCTTTCTGCCGCGGACGCGGCGCCTCGTGCACGGTCCGCGCGTCTCTTCGCGGGAATCCGCGTGGACTCCTGCTCCCGGCCCACGCGGCGGCGGTGTGCCGCCCCAGCCGCCGCGTCCCGCCCGCGCCCCTGCACACCTCGCCGCCGCCGGGCGCCGTGCTACCGCCGGGCACCGCGCTATAATGGACGTGGTCGTGGGCGGGTACCGAAGCGGCCAAACGGGGCTGACTGTAGATCAGCTGGCGGAATGCCTTCGGAGGTTCGAATCCTTCCCCGCCCACCAGCCGTCGCGGGGATAGCTCAATGGCAGAGCTCCGGCCTTCCAAGCCGGTGATGCGGGTTCGATTCCCGTTCCCCGCTCCAGCGACGCCCGCGTGCTGACGCCCGCCGGCCGGACGGGGATGTGACCGGCCGGGGCGGACGCTCGCGGCCTGGAGGTCCCGATGCCCACCTTCTGGCTCGTGGTCCTGGCCGGGCTGGCCGGGCTGGCCCTCAGCCTGTGGCTGGGCTACAGCCAGGCCCGCCCCGCGCGGGCCTTCCGCGCGGCCCTGGCGCGCGAAATCCCCATCGCCCCGGCGCGGGCGGAGGACCCTGCCGACCTCTACTACCGCCCCTTCCCCAACCGTCTCCAGGTGCACTGGCCGGCCCTGCTGCTGGGCCCCATCTGGTACCTCCTGGTGGGCCTGTGGGTGCACGCCGGCATCCTGCTTGTCCTGGTCTTCATCTCGGGCGGGCTGCTGGCCCCCGTCGTCTGGGCCTACGCAGGGCTGAAGGCGGAGGAGGACCTGGTAGAGGCCAGGATCGCCCGACGGAACGTATACTGAGCCCTCCCTGGTCGGAGAGATCACCTACAGACCGTGCGGATCCGGGAATAGGTACCCGCCGGTCCCGCTCCCCGCCGCCGACGGAGTCCAGGGAACGAGCGCCGCCGCTCCGAGGGGAAGAGCGACGAGGTCGCCGCGTGGAGGCGCCCGCCGGTGCAGCGCGAGATACGGGATCCGCCCAATGACAGACCAGACGAGAGGAAGTCCACGTGGCGTCGGGGAAGCAGAGCCGTGTCGAGGGCGGTGGCCATGACTCGCCTCTGCGTGGTGCTGCTGGTCGGGCTCCTCCTGGTGCTGGCGCTCCCTGCCCAGGGTGCCACGCCACTGGAGGAGGGCATCGCCCTCTATCAGGCGGGCCGCTATGCCGACGCCGCCGCAGTCCTTGCCCGCGCCGTGCGGCAGCATCCCAACGACGCGCGGGCGTGGACCTGGCTGGGCGCCGCCCGCCTCCAGCTGGGCCAGCTCGGCCCCGCCGTCCAGGCCCTGCGCCGGGCCCTCACCCTGGCGCCGCGCTTCGTCCCTGCACGCTTCTACCTTGGAGTGGCCTATGCCCGGCAGAGGGACGAGGTGAGAGCCCGAGTCGCCTTCGAGCGCGTGCGGCGAGAGGCTCCGGGGACGGGCTACGCCGAGGCTGCGGCCGCCTGGCTGCGCCGTCTCTCTGGGGCCCCGGGCGCGTCGTCCACCCCTGGCGGACCGGGCGCTCCTCCCGCCTCTCCCCCTCCCGACCGCGCCTGTCCGCCCGCCGCCCCGCTGCCCACACCCCGGATGCCTCCGCCTCCCGCCCCGTCCCCGGCACCGCTGGAGGTCGTCTCCCTGGAGGCCCGCCTGGAGGGGGAGGAGCTGGTCGTGGACGGCGAGGTCGAGAACACGGGGGATGACCCGGCCGAGGTGCGCCTCGAGGTGGTGGGCTTCGGCGTGGACGGGCGTGTCCTGGTGCGCACGGCGGTGGCCGTGCAGGGTCCGGTCGAGCCCGACGACGTCGGCGGCTTCCGTGCGCGGCTCGGCACGACGCCGCCCGTCTTCTGGGTGCAGGCCCAGGTCCTGGCCCCCGCGCCCGGAGCGGGGCACAGCGCGCTCGCCCCCGTCGATCCCCAGCTCTACCTCGGGCTCGCCCGGCGCCGCGTGCAGGTCACCGGCAGCCTGGTGCCGGCGGGCCGCGCGGCTGCGCACCTCCTCTGCCTGCGCATCAGCGACGCGGCAGGCTTCCCGATCGCCAGCGTGCGCGCACGGGTGCTCGCCACCGGGATCGGGGATCGGATCCGCCTGCAGCAGATGCGCGTGGTCGAGGTGCCGCCCGCCGGGACGACCGTGCGGGTCACCTGGCCCCAACCGGCGGCGCCCAGCGTGCGCATGCTGGTCGAGGGAGTGCGGCTCGCGCCGCTACCCTCGATCCGTCCCTAGTGTGTGTCAAGTTGCGGAAGGGTGTTGACACCTTGCTCATGAGGAGACCTTCCTTGTGGTGCATGAAGAGCTCGCCAGGGGTACGACCTCGAGTCCGATACCCCAGGTGGGAACGCTGGTGATTGTAGAACGTCAGGTAGCGATCCAGAGCGTCCTGCATGGTCGCCACGCGGGTGAAGAAGCGTCGGCGGAACTCCAGGCGCCACAGCTCGCTCAGGATGGTGCCTTGCAGGCGCTCGACGAAGCCGTTGGTCCAGGCATGGCGGGGTTGGGTCCGCGTGTGCTGGATCCCCAGCGCCCGACAGGTCTGATCGAACGCC
>JAVHLY010000052.1 GCA_031081585.1 Armatimonadota bacterium | reverse complement strand
CCCCGCCGGAGCTCCACCTGCGTCTGTACCGCCATCGGTTTGAGCAGTGCCAGGTAGACCGGGCAGCGCTCCAGCCACGCCTGGATGAGGCTGCGGACCTCCCGCTCGTCCCGGGGCGATGTGACCTCGATGGTCAGCGTCAGGTCTGTCAGGTCCGGGGCCGCCCCGTCCAGGCCGAGCAGACCGCGGAAGTCTGCCCGGCCCCGGACGGTGGCGCGGACGTCGGTCACCGGCACGTTGAGCAGCGGCGCCAGCGTGTCCCGGAGGAAGACCACGGCGCACCCGGCCAGGGCCCCGAGCAGGAGCGCCGTCGGGCTGGGCGCCTGATTGGTCCCGCCCAGGCCGGACGGGAGGTCGGCTCGCCACGAGAACGGCCCCGCCTCGATGACCGCCTGGGTCCCGTCCGCGCGCGCGGTTACGGTCGGCTGGACCTGCGCCTGCGCGGGCTGCTCTTTCCAGCGTCGCAGGCTCTCCAGTACGGCCTCCGTGTGCCTTCCTCGCCGGCGAAGACCACCCAGGCCCGCATCGGCACGGACCCGTTGTTGATCCCGTCGTGCCAGTGGTCGCCTTCCGAGAAGGCCTGACCGGCGCGGTAGACCCGCCGGGGCTGGCCGTCGGCCTCGACGGTGAGCTCCCCCTCCATGACGTACACCACGTTGGGCACCGGGTGCCTGTGACGGCCGACGCGCCCCCCCGGCGCGAGCTCGAAGAGCACGCCGGTGAACTGGTTCCGGAACAGGGGGAACTGCAGAGGCTGGCCGTGCGCCGTGGTCGTCGTCTGGAGCACCGTGGTCGCCTTGAGCCCCACCGGCCCGGAGACCCCCTGCGCCCACAGCGTGCCGGCGATGACCAGCACCAGCGCCGGCGCCGCGATCAACACTCGCCGCTTCATCGCTCACCTCCTCGACGTGATGGAGGCACTGTAGGGCCCGGCTGAAGCCCCTGCCATCGGCGAACTCACCTACTGGGGTGCCTATTCGGGCGGGACGCCTCGGGAGGGGGGCGGGGCGGTGTCGGCCACGGCCACCCAGGCAGCGACCTGGGTGCGGGAGGTAAAACCCAGCTTGTCCAGGATGTGGCGCAGGTGGGCGTCCACCGTGCGCTCGCTGATCACCAGCGTGCGGGCGATCTCGCGGTTGGAGAGCCCCCGGGTGACCAGCCGGGCCACCTCCCACTCCCGTGGGCTGAGCAGGGGGCGGTCGGACTTCCTCTCCGAAGGGACGGGCGTGGGGGCCGGCAGGGTGAGGCGTCCCGTGGCATAGTCGATCACCACGGGCAGGGGCATCCGCCGTCCCTCCACCCACGCGGCACCGAAGGCGTCCCGTCCCAGTGCGCGCAGGATCGTCACGATGGCGCGCCCCACGGCCGTCTGATCTGTCACGACCCATTCGGGTGTGGACAGCCGCAGGCTCTCCAGGTGCGCCTCCGCCGCCCCCAGCACCCGCGCGGCGCGGACGTAGTCGCCGCCGTCGGCGGCCAACAGCGCGCTCACCTGGAGGGCGTAACACAGGGCCACGTGATCCTTAGCCTGTGCGGCCATCTGCAGGCTCTCGGTGATGCGGGCGCGGTCAGGGTCCTGGGCCCGCAGCAGGACGCCGAGGGTGCGGAGCGACCGGCCCAGCGTCTCGGCGTCGCCCGCCAGCCGGGCCAGGCGCACGCTCTCCTCCTCCAGCGCCCGGATGCGTTCCTGCTCGGGGGTGAAGGCGCCTTAGCGTGGAGGAACTTGGCGCGCGTCTCCACCGGCGCGCCAGCACTGGCCGCCAGCGCCGCGTCCACCCACCGGTACCCCTCGCCGACGTGTCCGCGCAGGGCCCAGAAGCGGCAGATCGCCCCGGCCAGGCGCAGCTGGCCGTTCACGTTCTCGCGCTGCTCCGCCCACGCCAGTGCCGCGCGGAGGTTGTCGTAGTCGCGCGCGAGGAGGTCGCTCCACGCCACCGCCTCGGCGGCATTGAGCCGCCCCCGTCCCTGCTCCGCCCAGCGGAGGAAGTAGTCGAGGTGGCGGTCGCGCAGCCGGTCGGCCTCGCCCGCCTGGACGAGCCGCTCCCAGGCGTACTCGCGGATCGTCTCCAGCATCCTGAAGCGCGGCTCCTCCCCGTCCGGGATGTGCCGGAGCAGGCTCCTGTCGACCAGGGCCGCCAGACGGTCGACCAGTGGGACGTCCGGGTCGTCGTCCGCCACCGCTTCGGCCGCCCGGAGCGTGAACCCGCCGACGAAGACGGCCAGCCGGCGGAACACCCTGCGCTCGGCCGGGTCGAGCAGCTCCTCGCTCCAGGCGATCGCTGCGCGCAGCGTCCGGTGCCGCTCAGGGGCGTCCCGCGGGCCGGCCACCAGCAGGGGGAGGCGTTGCGCGAGCTGCCCCCGCAGCGCTGCCGGCGAGAAGACCTTGACGCGGGCGGCCGCCAGCTCGATCGTCAGCGGCAATCCGTCCAGCCGCGTGCAGACCTCCGCGACGGCCGCACCGTTCTCGCGCGTCAGCACGAACTCGGGCCAGACCGCCTGCGCCCGGGCCACGAAGAGCGCCACGGCCGGGACGGCCTGCAGCGCCGCCGGGTCGGTGGCCTGGGCGGGATCGGGCACCGCCAGCGGAGCCACCGGGAACTCGTGCTCTCCGGTGAGGTGCAGCGCCTCTCGGCTGGTCACGACCACTGTCAGGCGCGGGCAACGGTGCAGCAGGCGGCCGACGTCAGTGGCGGCGGCGATGACCTGCTCGAAGTTGTCCAGCAGGAGGAGGAGCGGCCGGTCGGCCACGTGGCGCGCCACGCGCTCGAGGGGCGGGAGCGCGAAGAACCGGCGGCCGGCCAGGCGCTGGGCGAGGAGGTCCGCGACGAGCGCCGGGTCGGTGAGGGGGGCCAGATCGAGGACGGCTGCGCCCGAGGCGAAGCCGCCCTCGACCCTGGCGACGACCTCGAGGGCCAGGCGGGTCTTGCCCACGCCGGGGGGCCCGTCAGGGTGACGAGACGGACCTCGGGACGGCGCAGCAGCGCCACGAGGGTTTCGACGTCTGCGGCGCGTCCGATCAGCGGCGTGGCGGCGAGGAGCGGGTGAGGGGGCACGACGGGCCCGGCCGTCCCACGCGAGCGCCGTGGGGACGAGGCAGGACGAGCCCGCACCGCGGCCCGCGCGCGTCCCCTGCCCTGTTGCGGCTTGGGGAGTGGGCCTGACTGTCCGCTGGCGCTCATCGGGTGCCCAACCGCCTCCACCTTTCACGTTTGGCCACAGGGCCAGGCCACCGGCTGGCTCCCGACCCTGCAGCCAGTGATTTGCCCTCATGACCCTGCATTCCCGCCCCCATCCCGGTACCGGTTGGGCAACAGAGCCAGTCCGCCTCTGTCCACCCGGCGGGAGGAGTCGGTGTCACGGGCGGGCGGGCGCCGGCGCCTCCAGGTAGAGGAGGCCCGTCGCGTCGTCGTAGACCACGAGCTCGGCGTAGCGGCCCCAGTCGACCAGCGTCTCCAGCTGGCGTTCCGCCTCGGCGGCTGGCAACTCCAGCTCGAGGGCGGCCCGCACCACTTCCCACGCCAGCTGCTGACGTGGGGCGGCTCGCAGGAGGCCGAGCAGCCACTGGACGAGCGGCAGCCGCCGCAGCCGGGCGGCGAAGATCTCCTTGCGCCCCGGGATGCTGGCCTCAGCGAACGTCTCGCCCAGCGGCGTGAGCGAGATGTCACCCTGCGCCACGGTGGCGAACCCCAGGAGCTCGGCCGCCTCGGTCAGGCGCAGGAGGTGGTCCGGGCCCACGCTAAGCCCGTCCTCCAGCCGGTACAGGTCGGCCCGACCGCCGGGGGCCTGGGCCAGGTGTTCCAGCAGCCCGGCCAGGTCGTTGATGGTGATGTGCGGGAGGATGCGCACCCGCCCCGGCTCGCCGGGGGCCACGCCCAGCTCCACGTGCTCCGGCTGCGTCTGGCCGGCCAGGATGGCATAGATCTCGTCGACCAGCGCCTGGAACTCGGGTGCCTGGTGGCGGCGCGGGTGCGTCAACCTCACCGGCAGGTCGGCCACCACGCGCCCCGGTCCCTTCTCCATGCAGACGATGCGGTCGGACATGAACACGGCCTCTTCGATGTTGTGGGTGACCATGAGGATGGCCCGGATGGGCAGCGTCCCGCTCCGCCACAGTTCCAGGAGCTCGCCACGCAGGGCCTCGGCGCTCAGGACGTCCAGGGACGAGAACGGCTCGTCCAGGCACAGGAGCTCCGGCTCGACGGCCAGAGCCCGCGCGAAGCCCACCTTCTGTCGCATCCCGCCCGAGAGCTCCCGCGGGTATGCGCGCTCGAAGCCGTCGAGACCCACCCGGTCCAGCAGCTCGATGGCCCGGGCGGCTCGTTCCGCCGGCGGTACGCCCTGCGCCTTCAACGCCACCTCGACGTTCTGCTGGACGGTGAGCCACGGGAAGAGGGCGAACGTCTGGAAGACGATGGTCGCCCCGGGGTTGACGCCCTGGAGCGGCGCGCCGCGGTAGAGGACGCTCCCCTGCGTGGGCGGCTGCAGGCCCGTCGCGATGCGCAACAGCGTGCTCTTCCCGCACCCCGACGGCCCTACCAGCGTCACGAACGCCCCCTCGAACACCGTCAGGTTGATGTCCTCCACGGCCGCGAACCGCCGGGGGCCGGCCGTGTAGATCTGGCTGACGTGGCGCAGCTCGAGCAGGGGCGTCGTCATCGCTCAATCCATCCGGAAGGATTCCTCCGCCAGCCGGTACAGCCGCCGCCAGACCAGCCGGTTCACGGCCACGACGGCGAGGATCATCGCCAGGGTCGCGGCCAGCAGCAGCGAGTAGTCCCCTCCGGCGGTGGCCCGGGCGATGAGCGCCCCAATCCCGGTGGTGGTGAGCGTGCGGCCGCCGAACTCAACATACTCCGCCACGATGCTGGCGTTCCAGGCGCCGCCGGCGGCCGTGATCACCCCGGTGACGAGAAAGGGGAAGAGCGCGGGCAGCAGCAGCACCCGCCACCGGTCGGCGGCGCCCAACTGCAGCAGCGTCACGGTCTGCCGCAGCTCCGCGGGGATGGCTGCAGCCCCGGCGATGATGTTGAAGAGGAGGTACCACTGTGCCCCTAGGAGCATCAGGACCACAGCGGCCACGGTGAGCCCGCCCGGGACTCCGGTCAGGATCACCAGGAGGGCGGGGAACACTGCGGTGGCGGGGATCGAGGCGGCGATCTGGGTCAGAGGCTGCACCCACGCCGCCAGCCGCGGCCGCATGCCGATGGCCACCCCGACCGGCAACGTCCAGGCCAGGGCGACGACCAGTGCGGCCGCCACCCTGGCGGAGGTGGCCATGAGCCCGAGGACGATGGCCGCCCACGACGCCGGGGGAACCCTGACCAGCAGGCCCACGGCGCGCGCCCCCTGCCACGCCAGCAATGCCGCTGCAGCCGTCAGCACCACCCGGGCGGCCCACCTCCAGGGGCGGCCGTGCGCTCCCAACGCCTCCTCGGCGCGCCAGCGGGTGCCGAGCCGGGTGTCGAGCCACTCGACGGCTGGCGCCAGCACCCGGTGGCCCAGCCACGCCGCCAGGGCGGAGGCCGACCACGCGTCGTAGAACCAGGACCGGGGAGGCGGAGACGCCTCCACCAGCTCCAGCTTGAACCGGTCGGCCCAGGCCAGGAGGGGCCGCCACACCAGCTGGTCCAGCAGGACGATGACCAGCACCAGCGCGAGCAGGCCGCGCACCAGCGCCTGCACGTCGCCCTCGACCGCCGCCTGTTTGAGGTAGGCGCCGAGGCCGGGCAGCCGGAAGTCGCGCCGCCCGACGGTGAACATCTCCGCCGCCATGAGGAAGAACCATCCTCCCGCCCAGCTCATCATGCTGTTCCAGACCAGGCTGGGCGCGGCGAACGGCAACTCCACCACGCGCAGGCGCAACCAGGGCGAGAGGCGGAAGATGCGGCTGGCTTCCCGGAGGTCGGTGGGGACGGTGGTCAGGGCCTGGTACCAGGCGAATGTCAGGTTCCACACCTGGCTCGTGAAGATCAGCAGGACTGACGCCAGCTCAGCCGCCAGGGGGACCGGCAGCACCGCGCTCAACGCCAGGAGGACCACGGGGAGGAAGGACAGGATGGGGACGCTCTGGAGCACATCGAGGACGGGGAGGAGGATCCGCTCGGCGCGGCGGTTGTACGCGGCGGCGTAGCCGTAGACGAGGGTGAATCCCAGGGAGAGCGCGTACGCCGCGGCCATCCGGCTCACTGAGAGCCCCGTGTACCATGGAAGTGCCGCCGGGGCGAGGGTGATCGCAGGCCCGGCCGCCACGCCAGGCGCCCCCGTGGCCAGGCGTACGCCCACGGCCAGCACCGTGGCGATGGTGAGGACGACCACCGCGTCCGCCCACCCCAGGGCCCGCCACATGGGCTGCCCGGGGCGGAAGTGCTGGCTGGCCGTCGCTCCAGCGTCTCGGAGGCTCGCCTGAGGTCGGGGGGTCATCGGCCATCGGCTCGGCTGGATCCCGCGGCTGCCCTATCACGCCTCACCTTGCCTTGAAGGGGGACTTCCCTATCACGACGCCAACTGGTCGTGGTGCCCGGATCCACGGTCCAGTTTGCCACCCTTCGGGCAGGGCGCCGGAGCCTCCAGGAGATGAGCGGAGTACACCAGTCACCACGCGAGGAGGTGATCCTCCTCTTGCTCCTCTCTCCGAGATTGGCAGTCCTCAGGCAGTACGGAGGAAGTCGGCGAGGCCCGCCCGAGGGGCTGTGCGCAAAGCCTTGATAGACGCGGGGTGTGGTGGCGGGCCCGGAGGGAATCGAACCCCCGACCAGAGGCTTAGGAGTCCCCTGCTCTATCCACTGAGCTACGGGCCCGCATCACATAACTCTAGCACAACCCCGGCGTTCACCGCGCCCGCCCAGGCAGGCGGCCCCGGCGGAAGTCCCGCAGGATCTCCCGGGCGGCGTTGTAGCCCGGCGCCCCCATGACGCCCCCGCCCGGGTGCGTCCCCGCCCCGCACAAGTACAGACCTCGCACCGGCGTGCGGTACTGCGCCCACCCTGGCAGCGGCCGCATGCAGAAGAGCCGGTCGAGCGTCATCTCCCCGTGGAAGATGTCCCCGCCCGTCAGGCCGAAGGTGCGCTCCAGGTCGAGCGGCGAGAGCACCTGCCGGTGCTCGATCAGGTCCGGGAGGTCGGGAGCGTACTCCGCCAGGGTGGCCACCACCCGGTCGGCATAGGCCTCCTTCAGCGCGTCCCACGTCCCTTCGCGCAGCCGGTAGGGAGTGTACTGGACGAAGACCGACATGACGTGGCGGCCGGGCGGCGCCAGCGTCTCGTCGTAGGTCGTGGGGATGGTCACCTCGCAGAACGGGTGCTCCGAGGGGCGCCCCGCGCGGGCGTCCTCCCAGGCTCGGTCGATGTAGGCCATCGAAGGGCCAATGTGGATGGTGGCCCGGTGCTGCGGTCCCGGCGTGCCGCGCCCCGTCCCGGCGCTCGCTGAAGGCGCCGCAGTGAACGTGGGCAGGCCCCGCAGCGCCAGGTTGATCTTCATCGCCACCCCTGCCATCGGGATGGCCTCGACTTCCCGCCGGAAAGCCTGGGGCAGCGCGGCGGGCGGGACCAGGTGCAGGAAGGTCCGCCTGGGGTCGGCGTTGGAGACGACGGCGCGGGCCCGCACCTCCTCGCCGGAAGCGAGGACGACGCCCTCGGCCGTCCCATCGCGCACGAGGATTCCGGCCACGGGCGCGGAGGTCCGCACCTCTGCCCCCTGCGCGCGCGCCGCCGAGGCGATGGCCTCGCTGAGCGTCCCCATCCCGCCGCGGACGAATCCCCACAACCCCCGCTTGCCCGCCGCCACGCCCATGGTGTGGTGCAGCAGGACGTAGCCCGTCCCCGGCGTGGAGGGACCGCCGCGCGCGCCGATCACGGCGTCGGTGGCCAGTGCCGCCTTCAGCTCCGGGGACTCGAACCAGCCGTCGAGGAAGTCGGCGGCGCTCTGGGTGAGCAGGCGCAGCGCGTGGGGCAGGTCCCCCGCGGGAAGGCGCAGGGCGCTGAGCCCCAGGGCGGCGAGCGCGAGGACGTCGGCGGGATGGCGCCGGACGATGTCGGGCGGCGTCCGGAGCAGCCACGGCTCGACGAAGGCGCCGAGACGCGCCATGAGGGCTTCGTAGGCCGGGTAGCGCTCCGCGTCGTGCCGGGAGAAGCGGGCGATCTCCTGCACGGTGGCGTGCTCGTCCCGCCAGATGAAGAGCCAGCGCCCGTCGGGGAAGGGGCTGAAGAAGGCCGGATCCTTGGGCAGGATGACATAGCCGTGGCGGGCCAGCTGCAGGTCCCGCACGATGCGGGGCTGGAGCAGCCCGCAGAGGTAGGCGGCGGTGGAGACCCGGTACCCCGGCCAGACCTCCTCGGTCACACAGGCCCCTCCTACCAGGGGGCGGCGCTCCAACACCGTCACCCGCAGCCCGGCCCGCGCCAGGTAGGCAGCCGCCACCAGGCCGTTGTGGCCGCCGCCGACGATGACGACGTCCCGCTCCTCTCTCACCGCCATGCTCCTCCCCCGGGGCCCCTCTGTGCCGCCCGGCCCCCTGAGAACCCCTGCCAGAACTTTCACGTATCGGCAGGTGAACAGGCTATTCCCCGAAAGGGGGGGGTCGCGCATGGATGTCCGACGCCTCAGTGTCATCCTCCTGACCTGTGCGGTCCTCCTGGCGGTGCTGGCGGTCCCGGCCCGGGCTCACCACGAGGGCAAGGACCGCAAGTCCTTCGAGGTCGAGGGCGTCATCGTGGCGGTGGCCCACCACCAGCGGGCCTTCCTCCTCCAGGAGATCCGCCCGGGCCAGGACCGCTTCTGGGCGGTGCGGCTGCACCCGCGTGTCGAGGTCAGGGCCGACTTCGACGACGATGAGGACGATGACGACGCCGTGATCTTCATCCATCTGGGGAGCTGGCTGCGGGTCGGCCAGTGGGTGGAGGTCGAGGGACAGCTCCTCGGCAACGGGCAGGTCCTGGCCCGCGAGATCCGCTTCGGCCGCCGCAAGGGTCGGGGCCCCATTATCATCGTGCCGCCTGGCGTGCAGCCGCCGGTGACTGTCCCGCCGGGCATCCAGCCCCCGCCGGGCGTGGTCCCGCCGGGCGTTCAACCACCGGTCAGGCCGTTCCCTGCAGCGCCGCAGATCCTCTTCCCGCCGGACGGGACGCAGATCGCCGCAGGGGAGTTCACCGTCGTCGGGCGGACCCTGCCGGGAGCGGTCGTGCGGGTCGACGTGACGCTGGAAGTTTTCGGCCTGCAGTTCCCCATGAGCTCGGCCGAGGTCGTGGCCGACGCATCCGGTTTCTTCACCTACCCGGTGCGCCCCAGTGTCCGGATAGCCGGCGCCCTTTACCGCATCACCGTCCGGGCCCGCTTCAACGGCATCCTCTCGCCTCCGGCCTCGGTAGTCGTCCGGCAGCTCTGAGCGGTACCATCGTCCATGGAGGCGGCCGTGCGTGCAGGCGGCGTGCGGCCGCCCCGGCACCCCCAACGTTGGAGGGACGATGTCCAGGAGGTGAGGTGCATGGCGCAGGTCCGTCAGGCGTCGGTGGTGTGGCAGGGTGACCTGATGAGCGGGAAAGGCGCTGTCAGCGCGCGCACCAGTGGACTCTTCCGTGACCTGCTCCTGAGCTGGCATGCCCGCGCGGAGGCCACCGAGGCGGGGCGGACCAGCCCCGAGGAGCTGCTCGCGGCCGCGCACGCCAGCTGCTTCGCCATGGCCCTGGCCAGCCGGCTGGCCCGGGCGGAGATGCCTCCTGAGCGCCTGGAGGTCTCGGCGACGGTCACCTTCGACCGGGTGGGCGAAGCCTGGCGCGTCACGCGTAGCCACCTGGCCGTCACCGGATGGGTGCCGAAGGGTGACGCGACGCGGTTCCGCGAGGCGGCCGAGGCGGCGAAGGAGAACTGCCCCATCTCGCAGGCGCTCAAGGGCAACGTCGAGCTGAGCGTGGAGGCCACCCTGGCCGCCCCGGCGCCGCGCACGCCGTAGCGCCCGGGCTGGTGCAGGGCGATCCGCCGGCCACCGCCGGTGGGGACTGGCGGGCGGAGGACGCGCCGGCGGGGTCGGGACGGTAGAGTCACAGGGTCGGTCGGGCGTGGGGCGGCGTGACGTCCGCAAGAACCGGGCCTACTGGGACCGCGTCAGCGACCGCTACCAGGCGCAGCACGCCCCGCAGCTGAACACGCGCCCCCTGGCCTGGGGGGTCTGGTCCATCCCCGAGGACGCGGTGCGGGTGCTGGGCGGTGTGCACGGGCGTGACGTCCTGGAGTTGGGGTGCGGAGCCGCCCAGTGGTCTATCTTCCTGGCGCAGCGCGGTGCCCGCCCGGTGGGCCTGGACGCCTCGCCCCGGCAGCTCCAGCACGCCCGTCGGCTGATGGCAGAGACCGGCGTGCGCGTCCCGCTCGTGCTGGCTAGCGCCGAAGCCATCCCCTTTGGGGCGGGGACGTTCGACATCGTCCTCTCCGACCACGGGGCGATGTCCTTCGCCGACCCGCGGCGCACCGTGCCGGAGGTGGCCCGCGTCCTCCGTCCGGGCGGGCTGCTGGCCTTCAACATCACGAGCCCGCTCGTCTACCTGTGCCTGGACGCGGAGGATCAGGTGACCGACCGTCTGCACCTGCCCTACTGGGAGCTCGGCCGGTTCGAGACCGAGGAGTCGGTCGAGTACCAGCTCCCCTACGGGGAGTGGGTCCGCCTCTTTCGCCGGCACGGGCTGGTGGTGGAGGACCTGATTGAGCTCCGGCCTCCCGCCGGTGCCGTCACGACCTACGATGACTTCGTCCCGCTCGAGTGGGCGCGGCGCTGGCCGGCGGAGAACATCTGGAAGGTGCGCCGGCTCTAGGTCAGCGACGGTGTGGAGGCCCGGGGGCCCCGCGCTGCGCCGGGATCACTGGCCGCGCCGGCACCGCTGAAGGAGGTCAGGCTGGATGGATCCGCTCGTCATCATCGGCATCCTCTTGCTGCTGGGCGCGCTGACCATTGCGATCCACATCGGGATCTAGCAGGGTGCTGAAAATCGTATGTTTATGAGAGTCAACCCCCTCATCGACCTCCGACCGGCTACGAGGTTGCGCTGGATGGCCTGGTCGCGGCCCC
>JAVHLY010000051.1 GCA_031081585.1 Armatimonadota bacterium | reverse complement strand
ACCTGGGGGCGGAGACCATCAACCTGGTCGTCCCGGGCGGGGCCATCCCGCTGAAGATCGGCAAGGCCCTCCTGGACCGCCAGCGCTCGAAGCCCTAGCCCCGGCAGCGGGGCGAACGCTCGACCCACCCGCGTCCTGCGGTCGCGCACGCTCTGCAGCCGCGCCGCGCTGGCTCGGACAGCCTCCCCGCCCCATCACCGTGCTATGCTGGACACGGTGGGGACGTAGCTCAGCGGGAGAGCACCTGCTTTGCACGCAGGGGGTCGGGGGTTCGAATCCCCTCGTCTCCACCAGTCGACAGGCAGCCCCTCACCCACATCCATCCCAATCTCTAGTAGGGAACTGCGACGCCTTGAGTAGGGAACTGCGACGCCTTGCCGGTCTCTCGGGCCAGTGAACAATCCGGACCTCAGGGTGCGAACGATCTGGACCTATTGACCCATATCATCATTAAGATGATAATGGTCTTAAAGGTCTATATGATCTTTTGACCCCACAACTCTGGAGGCCTCAACCGGTGCGAAGGGCAAGCATAGCGGAAGCCAAGGCCCGCCTCTCCTCCTTGATCAATGCGGTGGCCCACGGGCGGGAACGGATCCTGCTGACCTCTCGAGGGATGGCGAAAGCAGCCCTGGTCGGGCTCCACGACCTGGCCGCCCTTGAGGAGGCGGTCCCCACCCCTGCCGATGAGTCGGCCCTGCTCGATGCGGATCGGCTCCGAGCTCGCATCCTCGAACGACGCGGCGGCATCCTGCTTTCCAACTCGACGGACGATCTGGCGGCCATTCGGAGTGGAGAGCGTTGATGGCGGAGGTTTGCGTCGACGCGAGCCTCGTCCTCAAGCTCGTCCTCCCGGAGACGAAGAGCGACGTCGTCCGGGAGCACTGGAAGGCATGGCAGGCCGAGGGCACCGAACCGATCGCGCCATGGCTGTGGCTCTTCGAGGCGCATGCCGTCCTCCGGCGAAAGGTGGCGAGGGGGGAGCTCCTCGACATGGAGGCCCAGGACGCCTGGCGGACCCTCCGCCGCCAGGGAATCCGGACCGCCCACCCCCGGGGGCTCTTCGACCGAGCGTGGGCCATCGCCGCCGTCCTGGGGCGGCCGACCACCTACGACACCGTCTACCTGGCGGTGGCAGAACTGCGTGGGTGTGAGCTGTGGACCGTGGACGAACAGTTGGCCCGCGTGGCCGCCGGGCGATTTCCCCAGCTTCGCGTGGTTTGACGGGGGTTATCTGCGCACCGCATTGACCCGGCGGGTCGGCCGGTACTCGGGCTTCCAGCGCAGCCAGACACGCTCCAGCCGCTCGAAGAGGGTGAAGAGGGCGAGGATGACGGCGACGACCAGCAGGATCAGCGCCAGCACCAGCGGTGCGTTGTACGTGCTCTGGGCGAAGGAGAGGATGTAGCCCACGCCCCGGCTGGCCGCGACGAACTCCCCCACGACGGCCCCGGTGAAGGCGAAGCCCACCGCCACCTTCAAGGTGCTCAGGAACCAGGCGGTCACCGACGGCACGTAGACCTCCCGCACCAGGTGGGTGGGCCCGCCGCCCAGCGTGCGCACCCGCTCCACCAGGCGCGGGTCCACCTCACGGATGCCGGTGTAGACGGCGAAGAAGACCATCACCATGACCAACAGGAAGCTGAGCGCCACCTTCGAGGCGACGCCGATGCCGAGCCAGATGACGAACAGCGGCGCCAGGATCACCCGCGGGACGGCGTTGAGGAGCGCCATGGCCGGCTCCAGCACCTCGGCCACCGGACGGAGCAAGGCGGCGATGAGGCCCAGCACGGCACCCAGGGCGATCCCCAGCCCCAGCCCGCCCAGCGCCTCGGTCACCGTCACCTGGAGGTGCGGCCAGATCTCGCCGCCGGCCACCAGCTCGCCCAGGACCCGGGCCACCGTCGTGGGCGGGGGCAACACCGTGGGGTGTACCCACCCGGAGCGGCTCGCGCCCTCCCAGAGGCTCAGGAGCAGCACCAGGGCGACCGGGCGTCGCATGTGCGGGTCAGACGCGGGCGCCCCAACCCTGACGGGCCACCTGGCGGCGCAGGTCCTCCCACACCGCCTGGAGCAGGCGGCCGAAGGCCGGCTCCACCCGCACCGCCATCAGGTCCCGCGGCCGGGGGAAGGGCACGTCGTACACGCTGACGATGCGGGCGGCCGGCCCGGCCGACATCACCGCCACCCGGTCAGAGAGCAGCAGCGCCTCCTCCAGGTCGTGGGTCACCAGCAGCACCGTCAGCCCCTCCTCCGCGGTCAGGGCCAGGACGTCGGCCTCCACCAGGTGGCGCACGATGGCGTCCAGGTTGGCGAAGGGCTCGTCCATGAGGAGCACGCGGGGGCGCGGCGCCAGCACCTGGGCGAGGGCGACGCGCTTCTTCATGCCGCCGGAGAGCTCCGCGGGGTAGTGCTCCTCGAACCCTCCGAGCCCCACGCGCCGCAGCCACGCCACGGCTTCGGCCGCGGCCCGACGCGCCGGCATCCCCTGGATGCGCAGGCCCAGGGCGACGTTCTCCCGCGCGGTGCGCCACGGGAGCAGCGCGTCCTCCTGGAAGAGGATGCCGACCGACGGGCGGGCACCGTCAGGAGCGCCGGTGAGCACGATCTGCCCGCCCGACGGCCGCACGAGGCCGGCCAGGCAGCGCAGCAGGGTGGACTTCCCGCACCCTGACGGGCCCACCAGGCCGACGAACGCCCCCGGCGGGACCTCCAGCGTCAGGCCGGCCAGCACCGGGTGCGCCCCGTAGGCCGCCGTCAGGTCGCGGACCTGGAGGCCGGTCACAGGCGCTCCACCACGGCGTTGCTGAGGAGGTCGGCCAGGTCGACGGTACCGGGGAGCACGCCCGACTGCTGCTGGACGAAGAGCACCCGCCGCGCCGCGTCCCACTGGATCCGCCCGTCCTGGGGGTAGAGGGAGCGGCGGTGACGGGCCAGGATCTCCTCGAAGAGGGCGCGGTCACCTCCGGCGATCAGGGCAGGCGGCAGCGCCTCCACGACGAGCCGCGGGGTGCCGAAGTGGATCAGACGGAGGCTGCGGGTGAGCGCCCGCGCCAGGGCCCGCATTTCCCCCTCGCGACGCGCCCACTCCTCGCGGCGGACCGCGACGCCCATGAACTCGTAGGGACCGCCGAGATGGCGGCGCGCCTGCTCCAGGTCCATCAGGTTCACCAGCACCCGCCCGCCGGCGCGGACCAGGAGCGTCGCCGCCGGCTCCTGCACCATGCCGGCGTCCACGTGCCCCACGCGCAGGGCGTCGAAGAGGTTGGGGCCCAGCACGGCGAAGCGCACGGCGTCGGGGCGCACCCGCGCCCGCCGCAGCAGGGCCAGCGCCAGCAGGTGGTCGGCGTTGCCGAGCGCGGAGACCCCCACCGTCCGGCCGCGCAAATCGGCCACGGTGCGCAGCTGCCCCGCCATCCCCGGAGCGGTGGCCAGGGCGAAGAGCGGCAGCCGGCCGGTGGTGAAGAAGCGCACGATGCGCGCGCCGCGGGCGTAGGCGGCCAGCGCCACGTCGAAGGAGGTGGCGGCGTAGTCGACGGCGCCGCCGACCAGCGCCTGCATGGCGGCGCTGCCGCCGCGGAAGTAGACGAGCTCGACGTCCAGCCCCTGCTCGGCGAAGTAGCCGTGATGGCGGGCCACCTCGTAGGGCACCACGCAGAGGAGCTGGCCGCAGAAACCCAGGGTGACTTTGCGCCGCTCCTGCGCCCACACCCGCCGCGGCCAGGCCAGACCGGCCAGCGTCAGGCCGGCCAGGCGGGCCAGGAAGGCGCGGCGGGAGAGGGGACCGACAGGGACAAGCGCCTCCAGCGCCTGGCAGCAGTCGGTGGTGACAGGCCGCCGGGAGGCGGCAGGCCCCGGGATGGCGGGTCCGCCCTTCATGGTTGCACCTCCAGTACCCCGGGCCAGGGCAACGCCCTGGCGAGGGGGAAGCGATCAGCGAGCGACGAGGTTTAACGGACGAACGAACGCTCGGTGGGAACGCGGAGGCCGGGCCGGGCGAAGCGCCTCCCGCCCGTTACCCCCGCGGGGGACAGATGCACTGCCGGGGGGCGAAGCGGACCCTGCGGAGCGGGTCGTGCCGCAGCATGGTGTGCTTCAGTATACGATGCGGGACCTGCCAGGCAATAGCCGTCCGCGCGCCGGGCCGCCCCTGCGGCGGGCCGGCCGGCCCGCCGCAGGATCGCGCATGCGGCCCGCGCCCCGCCCGCCGCCCGGAGCCAGCGGCAGGCGGGCACGCAGGCACGCGGACCTCGCGGTCCGGCTCAGTCGCCCGCCTCGCGCATGAAGCGCTGCAGTGCCTCGACCAGCGCCTGCAGGTGCTTGACGACGTCTTTCGTGCTGGGGTACTCCCCGAGCCCCTTCAGGTCGTTGGCGATGCGCGCGAGGTCGCGCTGGCAGGTCGCTGCGGCATCGCGCACGGCCAGCCTCGTGGGCATGCCCTCCACCTCCTTCGCCTGACTGCCGCTGAAGTTGGCGGAACTGCGGCTCGGCGCCTCAGTCACGTACTGTATCGCCGGGCGGCGCGGACGCGCAAGAGCACCCGGCGCCGCGGGGTTCGGCGGCCGCAACCCCCGGCGCCCGCATAAGATGGGGGTGAGGGGGGAGCGACCATGACCTGTCGGGAGCGGCTCGAGCAGTACTTCCGCGAGCAGGGGGTGCGCTACCAGGTGCGCACCCACCCCGAGGCCTACACCGCCCAGGAAGTGGCGGCCGCCGAGCACGTGAGCGGCTACCGGGTGGCCAAGGTCGTCATCGCCACCGTCGACGGCAAGCCCGTCATGCTCGTCCTACCCGCCCCGCACCGGGTCGACCTGGAGAAGGTGCGGCAGGCGGTAGGCGGACAGCAGGCGCGACTGGCCCGCGAGGAGGAGTTCGCCGCTCTCTTCCCCGACTGCGAGGTCGGGGCGATGCCGCCGTTCGGGAACCTCTACGGCGTGCCGGTGTACGTCGACCGGAGCCTGACCGCCGATCCGGAGATCGTCTTCAACGCCGGCACCCACCGGGAGACGATGACCGTGGCCTACGCCGACTTCGAGCGGCTCGCCGGCGCGCAGGTGGCGGACATCGCCCGCCCGCCGGGACTCACGGCCACGCGCTGAGCCGACTACTGGGCGGTCAGCCCGCCGTCCACGACGATGACCTGCCCGGTGATGTAGTCGGCCGCGCGCGAAGCCAGGAAGACGATCACCCCCCGCAGGTCCTCGGGGCGCCCGATGCGGCCGAGCGGCGTGGCCGCCTCGATCCGCGCCTGCGCACGGGCCAGGACCGCCTCGGTCAGGCGGGTGGCGATGAAGCCCGGCGCAACGGCGTTCACCGTGATCCCGTAACGCGCCCACTTCACCGCCAGGTCCCGCGTGAAGGCCACGATCCCGCCCTTGGCCGCGCTGTACCCGACGGCGTCCAGCACCTCGGGAGCCGTCCCGACCAGACCGGCCACCGAGGCGATGTTGATGACTTTCCCGCCCCGCTGCTCCACCATCCACCGGCCGGCCGTTTGCGTGACCAGGAAGGTGCCGGTGAGGTTGGTCTCCAGCACCTGACGCCAGCGCTCGAGCGGCATCTCCAGCAGGCTGGCCCCCCAGGCCGTGCCGGCGTTGTTCACCAGGATGTCCAGGCGGCCGAAGCGGTCGAGCACTCCACGGACCAGGCGCTCCACCTGGTCGGGCTGGGTGACGTCCGCCTGCACCGCCAGGCACTCGACGCCCTGCCCCTGCAGGCGGGCGGCGGCCGGCTCGAGCCAGGCCTCCCGCCGGGCGGCGATGGCCACGCGGGCGCCGGCCTGCCCGAGCGCCTCGGCCATCTCCAGCCCGAGCCCGCGCGAGCCGCCGGTCACCAGGGCCACACGCTCACTCAGGTCGAAGAGATCGAGGAGGACTGCGCGGGCGCTCGTGCGCGTCAAGAGGGCCGCAGACCTCCGGCGCTACCCGCTCGCCTGCCGACCGGTCGCCGCGCCCTGGCGGGCCTCCCCAAGGCGCCAGGGGGCGATGCGCTGCAGTTTGGTCAGCAGGCGCTCGCGCTCCTCGCCGCGGGCGGCCGCGATGCGCACCAGGAGACGGCGCACCTTCTCTCGCCGGTGGCGCTGGCGCGCCAGTTCACGGTCTCGTTGTATCCTCATCTCATCAGCCCCGTCCTGGCAGGTTTCCACCAGGATGGTGCCGGGGGACCCTCCTTGAATGCAACTCCTGCGCTGCGGGAGAGGAGCTGCCCATGACCCACCATCACAGAGGCGGTCCTGGCCACCGCCATGCGACGAACGCGCACCAGCCGGAACCTGTCCCCCACCGCGCACATGCGCACCACGAGAGTCCTGCAGCTCGCGGGAGGCCCCCAGGCCGCGACAGGCATGCGGGGCACGACAGGCACGCAGGGCACACGCCGGAGATGTTCCGGAACCGGTTCCTCGTCACCCTCCCCCTGACACTGCCCATCCTCTACTTCTCCCCCGAACTGCAGAGCTGGCTCGGCTTCCAGGCCGTCCGCTTCCCCGGGTCGGACTGGGTCACGCCGGTGCTGGCCGTGGTGGTCTACCTCGTCGGTGGATGGGTCTTCGTCGAGGGCGCCCGTCGCGAGGTGCTGGCGCGGGCCCCCGGGATGATGACCCTGGTCGCCCTGGCCGTCACCGTGGCCTTCGTCTACAGTCTGGCGGTCACCCTGGGCCTGCGGGGCATGCCCTTCTACTGGGAGCTGGCCACGCTGGTGGACGTGATGCTCCTGGGGCACTGGCTGGAGATGCTCTCCGTCCAGAGCGCCAGCCGGGCCCTGGAGCACCTGGCCTCGCTCCTCCCGCCCACGGCGCACCGCCTGGTGGACGGGCAGGTCGTCGACGTGCCCGTGCGCGAGCTCCGCGAAGGGGACCGCATCCTCGTCCGGCCCGGGGAGCAGATCCCCGCGGACGGGCGGGTGGTGGACGGCGCCTCCAGCGTGAACGAAGCCTTCCTGACCGGGGAGTCCCGGCCGGTGGTCAAGGGGCCGGGGAGCGAGGTCATCGGCGGGGCGGTGAACGGCGAAGGGGCGCTCGTCGTCGAGGTGAGCCGGACCGGCGAGCGGACCACGCTGAGCCAGATCATGCGCCTCGTGCGGGAGGCCCAGGCCTCGCGCAGCCGCTTTCAGGCGGTGGCCGACCGCGCGGCCTCCCTCCTCACCCTGATCGCCCTCGTCGGCGGCACGGCGACGCTGCTGGCCTGGCTGGGCGCCGGGCCGGGGCGCGACCTCACCTTCGCCCTCACGCGGGCGGTCACCGTGCTGGTCATCGCCTGCCCGCACGCCCTGGGGCTGGCCATTCCGCTGGTCATCGTGAACGCCACGGCGCTGGCCGCCCGGCACGGCATCCTCGTCCGCAAGCGGGAGGCCTTCGAGCGGGCCCACGACATCCGGCTCGTGGTCTTCGACAAGACCGGCACGCTGACGGAGGGACGGTTCGCCGTCCGCGAGGTCTACACCGACGGCCTCACCGCCCCCGCGGCGCTGCGGCTGGCCGCGTCGCTGGAGACGCGCTCGGAGCACCCGCTGGCGCGGGCCATCGTCGAGGCGGCACAGCGCGACGGCGGGACGCCGGGGGAGGTGCAGGACTTCCGGGTCTTCGCCGGGCACGGGGTGGAAGGCCGCCTCGACGGCCGCACCTACCGGGTCGGCCGGCCGGAGTGGGCTGCGGAGCTGGGCGCGGTCCTCCCGCCTCCCCTGCAGCGGGGACTGCAGGAGGCCGAGTCGCGGGGGGAGAGCGTCGTGGCGGTGATGGAGGAGCGGCGGGTGGTCGCCCTGATCGCCCTGGGCGACCGCATCCGGGAGCGCGCCCGGGATGCCGTGCAGGCGCTGCGGGCGATGGGGATCGCGAGCGTCATGGTCACCGGCGACGCGGAGGCCGTCGCCGAGACCGTCGGCCGGGCGCTGGGGATCGAGCGCCGCTTCGCCCGCGCCCTCCCTCAGGACAAGGCCCGCATCGTCGCCGCGCTGAAGGCGGAGGGCCCCGTCGCCTTCGTCGGCGACGGGATCAACGACGCCCCCGCGCTGCTGGCGGCCGACCTGGGGGTGGCCATCGGCGCCGGGACCAACGTGGCCATCGAGTCGGCCGACCTGGTGCTGGTGGAGAACGACCCGCTCGACGTGGTCCGGGCCATCCGCCTGGCCCGGGCGAGCTACGGGAAGATGCGGCAGAACCTCTTCTGGGCCACAGGGTACAACGCGGTGGCCCTGCCGCTGGCGGCCGGGGTGGGGGCCGCCTGGGGCATCCTCCTCTCCCCGGCACTGGGGGCGCTCTTCATGAGCCTCTCCACGGTGATCGTGGCCATCAACGCCATGCTCCTGCGCCGCTTCCGCCTGTGAGCCGTTGGGTGAGCCGGCACCGCTCCCCGTCGGGCCGCCCCGGCCGTCGTGGGGTGACCAGGGAGAGGACCGCCCTGCGCCCGGCAGGGGCGACAGGGCGGCAGAGCGAGGGACCTACCCGAGTGCCAGGCGCCCCGTGGCGATGAGCCAGATCAGCGCCACGATGAGCACCCAAACCCACCACTCCATGGGGCACCTCGCTGATATATGACGTCTCCTCTTGATTCTTCCCCGCTGCCTGCTTCCCTTCGCGGCGCCCGCACACTCAGTGGCCGTCCCATCAGCGGCGTCCTCCCCAGCCAGGGGAGCAGAAGGCGAGGGCGAACTCCTCGACGGTGAGCTCAGGTCACGACTCCACGGCCGGGGGCGCGCAGTGGAAGGGAAACGGCCCGGGCCGTGTTTGGGCCGCGCCGGGCGGAAGGGGAGGGAAGGAAGGGGAGGGAAGTGTCATGGCCCAGTATCGGGCTGACCACGAGGAGGCCGGTGCACGGTGAGGAGGCGACACGGCGGACCACCGGTCCGCCGTTCCCCGCGAGGAGCGAGGCACGGCATGGAGGTGGGGAGGATGAGGCGGGTGGGGAGGATGACGCGCGTGGTCGTGCTGCTCCTGGTTGCGGTGGTGACGCTGGGGCTCTGGCCCGCCGGCGGGGCGGCCGCGCCGGCGGGCGCCGTGCGGCTCGGCGCGGTCATCCCGCTGACGGGGCGCTTCGCCAGCGGAGGGGCGCAGGTGCGCGCCGGCTACGAGATCGCCGTGGAGGACATCAACCGCCGGGGCGGGGTGCGGGTGGGCCAGCAGCGCCTGCCGCTCGAGCTGGTCATCCTCGACGACGAGTCCGATCCCACCAAGACGGTGAGCCGCCTGGAGGCCCTGGCCGGGCAGGGCGTGGTGGTCTACCTGGGCGGCTTCGGCAGCGACCTGCACGCGGCGGCCGCGGCGGTGGCGGAGAAGAACCGCATCCCCTACTGCGGCGTGGCCTTCGCCCTGTACAGCATCCACCAGCAGGGGTTCAAGTTCCTCTTCTCCCCCTTCTTCAAGTCGCCCGACGCCGCCGTGGGCATCTACCGGTTCCTCAACGCCACCGTGCCCGCCGACCAGCGGCCGCGCCGGGTGGCCATCTTCGCCGAGCGCACTGACTGGGGCCGCGAGCTGGCCCGCCTGTGGACGGCCCGCTCGGCCGAGCACGGCTACACGATCGTGCTCAGCGCGGAGTACGCCGTCGGCTCGCGCGACTTCTCGGACATCATCCTGCGCGCCAAGGCGGCGCAGGCAGACGCGGTCTTCTCCGTGCCCACGCCGCCGGACGGGATCGCGCTGGTCCGCCAGATGAAGGAGCTGGACTTCAACCCCAAGGTCCTGCTGATGATCCGCGCGCCCGACGCGGTCTCGTGGACCCAGGCGCTGGGCAAGGACGGCGACTACGTCCTCTTGGCGCCGGGGTGGCACCACGACTTCAAGTTCCCCGGGGTGGCCGAACTGAACGCCCGGCACCAGCAGCGCTTCGGCCGCCCGGCCGACGTTATCACCGGCCCCGCCTACGCCTGCGTGCAGATCGTGGCGGACGCGGTCCAGCGCGCCGGTCGCCTGGACCCGGTGGCCATCCGGGACGCCATGGCCGCCACCGACCTGCAGACGGTGGCGGGGCGGGTGCGCTTCCGGCCCGACGGGACGGGGATCGTCCCCTTCGTGCTCGTGCAGTGGCAGAACGGCCGCCAGGAGCTGGTGTGGCCGAAGGAGCTGGGGGCCAAGCCCTTCCTCTACCCGGCCCGCCCCTGGCGCGAACGGTAGGCGGGAGGTGAGGCGCGCCAGCCGGTTCGACCGCCTGCGCTGGACCTGAGCGGGCGGCGCCGCTATCTTCCTGGCCGGGGGCCGGTCCCGGGCCCCCGGTCCGTATGCGTGAAAGTCGCCCCGGTCCCTTGCCGCCCGGCAACCACCTCGGCGCCCCGCCGCCCAGTGCCTTCACGCCCCGCGAGTGGGCCATCATCCAGCGCCACCGGACCCCCGAGCGGGTGCAGCGCTGGCTGCGCACCCTGCGCTACAACTACGAGGGGCCGGGGAAGACGCTGCGCTCCTTCCGGGAGGTGGTGCGCCTGGGCACGGCGCACTGCCTGGAGGCGGCGCTGGCCGCGGCGGTGATCCTGGAGCAGCACGGCTACCCGCCGCTGCTGTTGAGCTTCGAGTCGGCCGACGACCTGGAGCACGTCATTTTCGTCTTCCGCCGCGCCGGGCGATGGGGCGCGGTGGCGCGGTCCCGCGATGCCGGCCTGCACGGCCGGAAGCCCGTCTTCCGCTCGATCCGGGACCTGGCCTGGAGCTACTTCGACCCCTACGTGGACTACACCGGCCGCCTCACCGGCTACCAGCTCGTCGACCTGCGCGCCCTGGGCAGCTACGACTGGCGGCTGGCACGGCACCACCTCTGGAAGGTGGAACGCTTCCTCCTGAGCCTGCCCCACCGCCCGATGCGCTCCTCGGAGCGCCGCTACCGCCGCCTGCTCGCCCGCTACATCGCCTTCCGCCAGCGCCACCCGGACGCGCCGGCTGTTTACTACCGCGGACGTGAGCGCTGGCTGTGAGGCGGGCCTCAGCCAAATAGCACCGCCGCGGTGCCGAGGAGCGCCAGCACGCTGCCCACGACCAGCGCGGGCGGCGTCTCCTCGTCCCCGGGGAGCAGCCACCGCCCGAAGAGGATGACCAGCAGGACCTGCAGGTTGTAGAGGACGGCGGCGTTGGCCACGGCCGTGCGCTGCAGCGCGAAGAAGAGCAGCAGGATGGCCGCCGTGTGCGCCAGCGCGCCGGCCACCACGTCGAAGCGCAGCAGCCCGCGCACGGGCGGCCGCGCCGGGCGCGTGCGCAGCAGCCAGAGGCTCTGGACGAGCAGCGGCACGACCACGCCGATGGCCGCCCCCAGGACCGGCGAGGGGGCCAGCACCAGCCCGCCGCGCCGCGCCGTGTCCCCCAGGGCGAAGGCCACGGCCGAGGCCAGCGCCGCCACCACCCCCCAGCCGTCCCGGGCGGGCGCCTCGGCGCGGGTGTGGCTGCGGATGACCAGCCACAGCCCGGTCGTGAGCAGCGCCGCCCCGACGATCTGCCAGGGCCGCGGCAGCTCGCGCAGGGCCACGAGCCCGATGAGGGCGGCGAAGAGCGTGTTGGAGAGGCGCAGCGCCGTGGAGCGTGCCGGACCGATGCGGTGGACGCTCAGGAAGGCCAGGTTGCGCCCGATGAAGGTCCCGCACAGGCCGCCCAGCACGAAGAGGCCCAGCGCGGCGGGCGTGAGCGGCGGCAGGGTGCCGCGGGCGGCCTCCACCAAGAGGAGCCCGACGTAGAGCACGGCGTTGGCCACCATGGTGGCGAAGACGCCGAGGTCCGGGGGGACGGGCGGGCGCCGCGGGTCCGGGACGAGGGGGGCCATGTAGCGCCGGGAGAAGACGGTGCTGAGGGCAAACGCCACCGCGGCGAGCAGCGCGAAGAGCTCCCCGACCATCGGACCGCGTCAGGGGAGCAGCGGCGTCAGGTCGAGCAGGCGCACCCCGTCCCCCACCGACCAGAGGGCGAT
>JAVHLY010000050.1 GCA_031081585.1 Armatimonadota bacterium | reverse complement strand
ACCGTGCTGAGGTCGAGCAGCGAGGTCACCAGCGGCCCCGAGGCCACCGCGGGGTCGCGGCCGGCGCGGATGAGCAGCAAGGGGATGGTCATCCCGGCGGCGGCGGCGATGAGCAGGGCGACCGCCATGGCGATCCCGGTGATCAGCGCCAGCGTGGGGACGCCCTGCCACCCCAGGGCCACGCCGGCCACCAGGGCGGCGCTGGCCGCGGCGATCACCGCCGCCACGGCCACCTCCCGCAGGAGGAGCGCCGGCAACCGCTCCGGGGCGATCTCCCCGCGGGCGTACCCGCGCACCACCAGGGCCACCGTCTGGATGCCCAGGTTCCCGGCCATGCTGTTGAGCACGGGGATGAAGTAGGCGATGGCCACGAGCGTGCGCAGCGCGCCGGCGAACCCTTCGATGACCCGCGCCCCGACCAGCTCGATCAACACCGCCAGCAGCAGCCAGGGCAGGCGCAACAGCGCCATGCGGTCGGTGCGGAGCTCCTCCCCCTCCACCCGGGCCGCGTCCTCGCCCACGCCGGAGAGCTTGAGGATGTCCTCCTCGGCCTCCTCCTCGAGGACGTCCAGCACGTCGTCCAGGGTGACGACGCCCAGCAGCCGGCGCTCACCGTCCACCACGGGCAGCGCCAGCAGCCCGTACCGGTCGAAGAGGCGCGCCACCGCCTCCTGGTCCTCGTCGGCGCGCACGGCGATGACGCGGTCGTTGGTGATCTCGTCGATGGCCCGGTCGGGGTCGGCCAGGATGAGGTCGCGCAGCGAGAGGACGCCGACCAGCCGCCCCTGCGCGTCCACCACGTAGACGTAGTAGATGGTCTCGGCGTCGGGGGCGCGCCGGCGCAGCACCTCCAGGGCCTCGCCGGCGGTGATCCCCTGCGGCAGGGTGACCACCTCGGTGGCCATGAGGGCCCCCGCCGTCCCCTCCCGGTAGGGGAGGAGCGGGAGGACGCGCCCGGCCTCCGGAGGGGCCATCGTGGCCAGCAATCGCCCGGCCGCCTCGGGGCCGAGCTCGCTCAGGAGGTCGGCGGCCTCGTCGCTGGACATCTCCTCCAGGAGGTCGGAGGCGCGCTCCACACCCAGCAGCGGGAGGACCGGTTCCACCCGCTCCGGTCCCAGCGCCTCCAGGACCAGCCCAGCCTGCGGCGGGGGAAGGGAGGCGAGGACCTGGGCCAGGTCCTGGTCGGGGAGGTCCCGCAGGAGCTCCGCCGCGTCCGCGGGGTGGAGCCGCAGGGTCCGGTCGCGCAGCGCCTGAAGGCGGGGCTCGAGCGTGGTCATGGGCGCAACCGCAGCAGGACTGCGGCCAGGGAGAAGTAGAGCGTGACGCTGGCCAGGTCGGTGACAGTGGTGACGATCGGCCCGGCCGCGATCGCGGGGTCGACCCGGGCCCGGCGCAGCGCCACGGGGACGAGGACCCCGGCGGCGGCCGCCACGGTCAGCGTGACCAGCATGGCCAGGAGGAGGACCAGGCCGAGCCAGGGGTCGTGCTGCCAGGCCACCCCCACGCCCCCCAGCAGCGCCCCCACCCCCAACCCCAGGCGCAGCCCGGTCGTGGCCTCGCGGCGCAGGGCCGTCCCCAGGCGCGGCGGGCGCGGACCGGCCAGCCCGCGCACGGTGAGGGCGAGGGACTGCGTGGCCACGTTGCCGGCGGTGGCCATCATCAGCGGCATGAAGAAGACCAGCACCAGGAAGGTCTCGATCACCGGGGTGAAGAGCCCGACCACCGCCGCCGCCAGCAGCGCCGTGCCGAAGTTCACCACCATCCAGAAGGTCCGCCGCCGCGCCGCCGACCAGGGGAAGCCGTCCAGCTGCAGCGTCTCCTCGGCCACCGGGCCGGTGAGGGTGAAGACCTCCTCGCTGGCCTCCTCCTCCACGACCTCCAGGATGTCGTCGGCGGTGACGATGCCGAGCAGCCGCCCGGCCCCGTCCACCACCGGCACGGCCAGCAGGTCGTACTTCTCGATCAGGTGCGCCACCTGCTCGCGGTCGGCCCAGGGGCTGGTCGTCACCAGTCCCGTGGTCATCACCTCGCGCAGGGGGGCGTCCGGCGGGGCGACGATGAGCTGGCGCAGGGTGACCACGCCCACCAGCCGCGCGCCCTCGGTAACGTAGACGTAGTAGAGCAGCTCCGCCTCCCGCCCGCGCCGGCGCACCTCGGCGATGGCCTGCCCCACCGTGAGGTCGGCGGGGACGGTGACCAGGTCGGTGGTCATGAGCGCCCCGGCGCTCCCCTCGGGGAAGCGCAACAGCTGGCGGATGCGCTCCGCCTCCTCGGCCCCCATGAGGCGCAGCAACCGGCCGACGCGCTCGGCCGGCAGCTCCCCCAGCAGGTCCACCACCTCGTCGGTGGCCATCTCCTCGAGCAGCCCGGAGACCTGCTCGTCGGTGAGCGCGCGCACGAGGCCCACCTGCTCGTCCGGCTCCAGTTCCTCCAGGACGGCGGCGGCGCGCTCCTCGTCGAGCAGGAGGAGGAGGGCGAGGCGGTGCGGTTCCGCGAGGCGGCGCAGCAGCTCGGCCAGGTCAGCCGGATGGAGGCCCTCGATCAGGGTGTGGAGGCGCCCGACGGTGCGCGACTCCAGCGCGGCGGCGGCCTCGCGGACGAAGGGGTCGGTGATCATGGCTCGGGCGGGCGGCGGGGAGGCCCCACCGCCTCCCTCCATGCTGCCGTCGGGCGGGAGGCCCGACAAGGCCGCGGGAGCTCGCGGCCGGCGCCCCCTGGCTACTCGGGCGCCGCCCGGCTACTCGGGGTAGAAGGCGCGGATGAGGGCGGGCTTCTCGCGCCAGTCGGGCGTGACCGTCACCCAGAGGTCCAGGTAGCAGCGGCGGCCCAGCAGCGCCTCCACCTCGCGGCGCGCGGCCGTGCCGATGGCCCGCAGCATCGCCCCGCCGCGCCCGATGAGGATCTTCTTCTGGGAGGGGCGCTCCACGTGGATGGTGGCGCGCACGTAGAGGGTGCCGTCGGGCCGCTCGGCGAACTCCTCGACCTCCACCGCCACCGCGTGCGGGACCTCTTCCCGGGTGTGGTGGATCACCTGCTCGCGGATGAGCTCCCGCACCAGGAACTGCTCCGGCTGGTCGGTGAGCATCTCCTCCGGGTAGTAGGCGGGCCCTTCGGGGAGGTGGGCGATCAGCCCCTGGAGGAAGGCCTCCACCCCCTCCCCCGTCACCGCGGAGAGGCGGTAGGCTGCCGCCAGCGGCACCAGCGTCCGGGCCTCCGCCTCGGCACGCCCGGGATCGGCCCCCGAGCGGTCCACCTTGTTCACCGCCAGCACCACCGGCGCGCGGACGCCGCGCAGCGCCGCGGCTACGGTGCGGTCCTCCTCGGTGAGCGGGGCGGAGGCGTCCACCACCCACGCCACCACGTCGGCGTCGTGCAGGGCCCGCCGGGCCACCTCCACCATGATGGCCCCGAGCTGGTGGCGCGGCCGGTGCAGGCCGGGCGTGTCGATGAAGACCACCTGGGCGTCGGGACGGTGCAGGATGCCGCGCAGGACGGTGCGGGTGGTCTGCGGCACGGGGGCGGTGATGGCCACCTTCGTCCCCAGCAGCTGGTTGAGCAGGGTGGACTTCCCGACGTTGGGGCGGCCGGCCAGGGCGACGAACCCGGACCGGTGCACCGGCGGCGCCCCGTCAGCGACGGGGGCGGGCGCGGCGCGGGGTCCGTCCGGCATGAGCCGGGGTGCGGGTACCGCGGTCGCGGGCCCGGGGCCGGGCGGCCGCCAGCGCGGCGCGGGTGAACGCACCCGGCAGGAGGTCCGCGAGCCGGCGCACCTGCACCCGCCCGCCCCGACCGGCCAGGTAGACCTCCGTCACCCCAAACTCCGCCATCACCTGGCGGCAGGCCCCGCAGGGGGCGGCCTCGGGCCCGCCCACGGCCACGGCCACGGCGCGCAGGCGGCGGTGCCCGGCCGCCACGGCCGTGATGATGGCCGCACGCTCGGCGCACAGCGAGAGCCCGTACGACGCGTTCTCCACGTTGGCCCCGGTAAAGACCGCCCCGTCGGCGGTCAGCACGGCGGCCCCCACGCGGTAGCCGGAGTAGGGCGCGTACGCCCGGCGGCGGGATGCGCGCGCCGCGGCCACCAGGGCTGCGGGGGTGGCGCCGGCCCCCCGCACCGGCCGGACCGCCGTCGCGCGGGCCGCGGCGGCGCCCCGGGGTGTCACGAGGCCACCTCCTCCCGTCGTCGCTGGCCGATGGCGGCGACGAGCGCCTCCGGCGGACGGGACATGCCGCCGGAGATGATGAAGCGCAGCGCCTCCTCGACGGTGAGGGCCACCGGGACCGCTTCGTCGGGCCGGGTGATGACCACGAACCCGGCGGTGGGGTTGGGAGTGCCGGGGACGAAGACGTGCACCGCCTCGCCCCCCGGACCCGCATGCCGCCCTGTGATGAAACCGAGCGCATAGGTCCCCCGGCGCGGCCACTCGATGAGGACGACCTGCTGGAAGGCCGCCCGGCGGTCCCCCAGGATCGAGCTGCTCAGGTCGCGGATGGAGGAGTAGATCGTCCGGGCCAGCGGCAGGCGCAACACCAGTCCCTCGATCCAGGCGATGACCCGCCGCCCCAGCATGTTGCTGGCCACCGCCCCCACCAGCAGGATCAGCGCGACCCCGGCGATGAGCCCGAGCCCCGGGACGTTCCACCCCAGCCGCCGGAAGAGCGGCAGCAGGACGCTGTCCAGCGTGGTGAAGAGCCAGCGCAGGACCAGGAAGGTGACCGCCAGTGGCAGGACGACCAGCAGGCCGGCGATCAGGTAGGTGCGCAGGCGGTGGCGCACTACGCCTCGGGGCCCCCGGCCGCGCGCGCCACGGGCGCCCCCTCCGGCACCCGGCGGATGCGCACGGCGGCGACCCGCGGCCCGTCCACGCGCTCCACGACGATCTCCACCCCGTCGTAGGCGACGCGCTCTCCCGCCTCGGGGACGCGCCCCAGCAGGCTGGTGACGAAGCCGCCGATGGTATCCACCTCGCCGACGGGGAGGGCCAGGTGGAGGAGGTCGTTCACCTCCTCCAGGTGCATGCGCCCGGCCACCACCGCCTCGCGGTCGCTCACCACCTCGACCAGCGGTTCCTCCACGTCGTATTCGTCCAGGATGGGGCCGACGATCTCCTCCAGCAGGTCCTCCAGCGTGACGAGCCCCGCCGTCCCGCCGTACTCGTCCACCACCACGGCCATGTGGACCTTGCGCCGCTGCATCTCCCGGAAGAGCTCGTCGAGGCGCTTCGACTCGGGGATGAAGTAGGCCGGCCGCATGAACTGGCGCACCGGCGCGTCGGCCAGCCCCGCCGCCAGCGGCCGCAGCAGGTCCTTGTAGTAGAGCACGCCCACGATGTTGTCCAGCGACTCGTGGAAGACCGGCAGGCGCGAGTGCCCGGTGGCCACCAGGCGGTCTACCGCCTGACGCACCGTGGCGGTGTCCTCGATGGCCTCCATGTCGATGCGCGGGACCATCACCTCCCGCGCCACCGTATCCCCGAACTCGAAGATGGAGTGGATCATCTCCCGCTCGTCCCGCTCGATGACCCCCTCGGCCTCGCCGCGCTCCACCAGCAGCCGGATCTCCTCCTCCGTCACCAACGCGTTGGGGCGCACGCGCGCCCCCAGCGGCAGGACGACCACCCGGCCGGCCAGCGCCAGGGCCCGGACGAGCGGCGCCAGCGCGACGGCGAGGACCTGTACCGGTCCGGCCAGGACCGGGGCCAGCCGGTCGGCGAAGCGCGCCCCCAGCGCCCGGGGCACGAGCTCCCCCAGGAGGAGCAGCAGCGCGGCGGTGACGAGGAAGGCCGCCAGCGCCGCCGCTCCCGGCCCCCACCAGCGCAGGAAGAGCACGACCGCCACGGCGGCCGCGCCAACGTTGGCCAGGGTGTCGGCCACGAGCAGCGTGGAGTGGACCCGCACCGGGTCGGCGATCAGGCGGAGGGCGCGGCGCGCCCGCGCCTCGCCGGCGTCGGCCCGCTGGCGCAGGCGCTGGCGGTTGGCCGCCAGCAGGGCCACCTCCGCCGTGGAGGCGCAGGCGGACAGGAGGGCCAGGGCCACGTACAGGACCAGCCCGAGGGGACTATCTGATGCGTCCAAGGAGTGCGATCACCATCCGGCCGCCCGCTCGCCGGGCGGCCCGAAACTCGAAAGGCGGAGAGTCGACTCTCCGCCCGTCGCGGTCACGTCACCTACCAGTATACCACAGGGCGGAGGCGCCACCAGGGGCGCCACCGCACCTCTACGGTCACGCTCCCGCCGTCGCCGGCCAGGCGCAGCAGGTCGAGCGTGGTGCCGCCCAGCGTCAGGTGCGGCGGCGCCGCCGCGCTCACCCGGATGGCCAGGCGCGGCAGCGCCCGGTCCGCGCGCAGCTGGAAGTGCCCGTCCTCCGTGGTGTAGCCGCTCGAGGGCAGGCCGGCCCCCTGCGCGGTGAAGGTCATCCCCACCAGGCGCAGCCCCGGCCGCGCGGCCTCGTAGTGCTCGACCACGGGCGTCCGCTCCACCGAGTGCACGTAGGTCACCCGCAGCGGCAGGGGCGCGCGCAGCGGGACCTCCAGGGCGACGCGCGGGCGCACCGCTCCGGCCGGGATGACGGTGACCGTCACCACCCGCACGGGCCAGGCCAGGGCGGCGAGCAGCACCACCGCCGCCCCCGCCGCCCCGGCTGCCACCAGCCGCACTACCTCGCCTCCGCGCGCTGCCGCACTACCCCGCCTCCGCACGCTCCAGGTCGGGTTTGTCCCTTCTCGCCGGCAGGACCGCCCGGGGGAGGAGCCGCTGGATCAAGGCCACCCCGACGAGGAGCACCGCGCCGGCCACGTCCCAGGTCACCCGGTGGAAGATCAGGCTGACCGCCGCCAGCAGGAGGAGCACCCGCTCCAGGGCCGAGGCCGGCCGCAACAGGTACCCGGAGGCGGCGGCGGCGAGCGCGATGACGCCGAGGACGCCCGTGAGCGTCGTCGTCACCACGGCTTCCAGGCCGGCCCCCTGGAGCAGCAGGGCCGGGGAGTAGACGAAGACGAAGGGGACGATGATGCCGGCCAGCGCCACGCGGGTGGCGGCAAGCCCGGTGCGCAGCGGGTCGGCCCGGGCGATGCCGGCGGCGGCGTAGGCCGCCAGCGCGTCGGGCGGGGTCAGGTCGGCGATCACCCCGAAGTAGAAGATGAAGAGGTGCGCCGCCAGCGGCGGGACGCCGAGCTGGGCCACCGCTGGCGCGGCGATGGCCGCCAGGATGATGTAGGTGGCGGTGGTGGGGATGCCCGAGCCGATGATGGTGCAGGCGACGGCCACCAGCACCAGCGTCAGGAAGAGGTTGTGCTGGCCCAGGGCGACGGTCAGGCTGACAAACTTCAGCCCCAGCCCGGTGAGGGTGACCACGCCGATGATGATCCCCACCACGGCGGTGGCGACGGCCACGCTGATGGCGTTGCGGGCGCCGTAGACCAGCGTGCCCCAGATGTCCTGCAGGTAGGCGGCGAGACGAACGGGCAGCGCGCCGCGGTGGGTCTTGAGCACGGTGATGACGTGGACGGCCGCCGAGACGACGATCCCCCAGAAGGCCGCCGTCACCGGCGTGTAGCCCTCCAGGAGGAAGCCCACGACGAAGACCAGCGGGGCCACCAGGTAGCCGCGGCTCCACAGGATCGCGCGCACCGACGGCAGCTCGTGGCGCGGCAGGCCGCGCAGGCCCAGCCGCTTCGCCTCGAAGTGGATCATCATCGCCATGGCCAGGAAGTAGAAGATGGCCGGCAGCGCCGCCGCCTTGGCGATGGTCAGGTAGGGCACGCCGAGGAACTCGGCCATGACGAAGGCCGCCGCCCCCATCACCGGCGGCATGAGCTGCCCGCCCACCGAGGTGGCCGCCTCCACCCCGCCGGCGAAGACCGGGTGGTAGCCCAGGCGCTTCATCAGGGGGATGTTGAAGACCCCGTCGGTGACGACATTGGCCACCGAGCTGCCCGAGACCGTGCCGATGAAGGCGCTGGAGAGGACGGAGACCTTGGCCGGCCCGCCGGTCATCCACCCGGCCAGGGCCATGGCGATGTCGACGAAGAGCTGGCCGAGCCCGGTGCGCTCCAGGAACGCGCCCAGCAGCACGAACATGAAGACGAAGGTGGCCGACACGCCCACGGGGATGCCGAAGACCCCCTCGGTGGTGAAGAACATGTGCTCGATGACCCGGGCCACCGTCACCGGCGGGACGCCCAGCGCGCCGGGGAGGAGGTGGCCGACGAAGGGGTAGACCAGGAGGACCAGGGCGATGAAGGGCAGCACGCCCAGCACCCGCCGCCCGGCCTCCAGGACGACCAGCACCCCCAGCACGCCCACGGCCAGGTCCAGGGGGGTGAGGCGCCCGGCCCGCACCGCCAGCCCGGCCTGGTTCACGAAGACGTAGAGCATCACGCCCACCGCCACGAGGGCCTGCACGACGTCCAGCACGCCGAAGCGGCGCTGGTCGCTGTGGCGGCGCCGGATGGGGTAGAGCAGGAAGACCACGGCCATGACGAAGGCCAGGTGGGCGGAGCGCTGGCGCAGCGTCTCCAGCGCGCCGAAGCGCGCCGTGTAGAGGTGGAAGAGCGACATGAGCCCGGCGATGACCGCCACCGTCGCGGCGAACGGTCCGACCAGCCGGCGGTAGCCGAACTCCGGCTCCACCTCGCGCAGGACGGCCTCCACCGCTTCCCGGTCGGCCGGGGGGACGGTGGGGTCGGCCGGGGGGATGGTCGGGCCGCCCGGCTGGTCGCTCCAGACCTGGACGTCGGGGGGACGAGATGGGCGGGGGAGGTCGCTCATGGCAGGTGGGGGAGGAGGACGAGAACCCCGGCGGCGGCTGCGCCCGCGGCCAGCACCAGGACGGCGGCGGCGGCCAGGTCCTTGGCCGCCCGGGCGGGGGATGGGGGGTGGACCGCTACCCGGTCGGGATTGGCGGCGTGGGCCCCCGGGTCTGGACGGGCCGGATGACCCGGGGGGCGTCCGTTGGAGCTCAGCAGGTCGACCAGCATCTCCACCGCCGTGTTGAACAGCTCGGCCGCCACCACGAGGGCCGCGGCCAGCACGAGCACCGCGCGCTCCGCACTCCCCAGGGGCAGGAGGGCCACGGCCACGACCACCGCGGCGGCGGCCACCGCGTGGATGCGCAGGTTCCGCTGCGTGCGCCAGGCCAGGGCCAGGCCGCTGAGCGCAAACCGGAAGGACTGGGCGAGGGTGTGCTTCACCGCCGCTTCGCGCCCCGTGCCGCCGCCCGGCGCCGGCGGTAGAAGGCCTCCAGGAGCGCCTCCTGACGGGCGCGCATGCGCCGGGCCCCCGCCGGGGCGGTGTCGTCGTAGCCCAGCAGGTGGAGGACCCCGTGGATGACCAGGAGCGCGAGTTCGCGGGCGGTCGAGTGCCCGAGCGCCGCAGCCTGCACGGCCGCCCGTTCGGCGGAGAGCACCACGTCCCCCAACACCACTCCTTGCCCACCGCCGAGGGCCATCAGGCCGGGCCCCGAGCGGCCAGGCGGGGCCTGAGGGAAAGCCAGGACGTCCGTGGCCCGGTCCTCCCCGCGGTAGCGCCGGTTGAGCGCCCGGATCGCCGCGTCGTCCACCACCGCGATGCTCAGCTCCACGTCCCGCGGTGCCCCCTCGGCCCGCAAAGCATGGCGCGCCGCCCGGCGCAGGGCCGCCGCTGACACCCGCACCGCCCGCTGTCGGTTCGCCACCGCCACCCGCACGTCGTCAGCGGATGCGGGCGAGGCGCTGGCGCCGCATGGTGACGTCGCGCTCCAGCTCCGGGTATTCGATGCGCGGGTGGAAGATCCCGGTGAGGATCCGCGTGAACGCCTGCGCGATCCGCTCCAGGTCCCGGAAGGTGAGGTCGCACTCGTCCAGCTGCCCGTCCTCCAGGCGGTCGCGGATGATGGAGCGCACCACCTCGTAGATGCGGTCCGGCGTGGGGCGCTGCAGCGAGCGCACCGCTGCCTCCGCTCCGTCCGCCAGCATGACGATGGCCGTCTCCCGCGACTGGGGCTTGGGGCCCTCGTAGCGGTAGGTGGCCGCCTCCGGCTCGTCCCCGCGCTGCCGGGCCCGGTGGTAGAAGTAGGCGATCAGCGTCGTCCCGTGGTGCTGGGGGATGAAGTCGGCGATGACCCGGGGCAGCCGGTACTCCCGCGCCAGCTCGAGCCCGTCCTTCACGTGCGCCGCCACCACGAGCGCCGAGAGGCTGGGGGACATCCGCTCGTGGGGGTTCTCCACGCCGATCTGGTTCTCCCGAAAGAAGACCGGGCGGCGGATCTTGCCGACGTCGTGGTAGTAGGTGCCCACGCGCACCAGCAGCGGGTCGGCACCGATGGCCTCCGCCGCCGCCTCGGCCAGGTTGGCCACGATGATGCTGTGGTGGTAGGTGCCGGGCGCCTCCAGCTGCAGGCGGCGGAGCAGGGGGTGGCCCGGGTTGCTCAGCTCCAACAGCTTGATCGGCGTGACCAGGCCGAAGAGGTTCTCCAGGTAGGGCAGCAGCCCGATGCTCATGACCCCCACGAGCAGCCCATTGGCCATGCCGAAGGCGGCGTCGGTGACCAGGCGCGGGTAGAGCGGGTGGCGCTCGAAGAGCCCCACCGCCCCCACCGTCGCGGCGGTGGCCAGGCCCACCTTCAGCCCGGCCACCACCAGGTCGGTGCGGTGGTTGATGCGGCGGATGGCGTACACCCCCACCATGCCGCCGACGAAGGCGACGACGGCCAAGCGGTAGTCGCCGCCCCCCATGAGACCGAGCAGCAGCGCCAGCACCGCCGAGGTGAGGAGGGCCAGGCGCGGCTGCAGGAGGGTCGCCAGCAGGATGGGCCCCACGGCGGCCGGGATCAGGTAGACGTTGTAGCGCGAGGCGATCACCGCCCGCGCCACCACCGCCGTGAGCACCACCACCAGGCTCCACAGGAGCAGGTGGCGGTCCACCCGCCAGATCTCCCGCTGGTACTCGACCAGGTAGACGGCGGTGACGGCGAGCAGGAGGGCGATCACGGCCGCGCTGCCCAGCACCGTCTCCCAGCCCGTGGGCGCGCCCAGCAGGCCGAGGGCGGCCAGGCGCTGCATGTGCTCCTCGGTGATGCGGTCGCCGCGGCGGACGATCACCTCGCCGCGCAGGACGCGTACGCGCACCGGCTGGACCGCCTCGGCCGCCTCACGGCGCAGGGCGCGCGTGGCCGCCTGGTCAGCGAAGAGGTTGGGGCGCACCGCCGCCTGGCCGACCGCACTGGCCACGGTGAGGGCGCGCCCCCGCAGGCCGGAGGCCTGCAGCATGCGGCGCACGCGGGCCCGGGCGTCGTCGAGCTGGTCCAGGCGCACCCCCTCGGCCATCACCTCGACCACGACCTCCTCGGCGGCGCGCTGGGCCTGGCGCAGCACCGCGGGGTCGAGGGAGAGCCCGGCGGCCACCGCCTCCGGGTCGAGCGTCACCCCCACCTGCTCGCGCAGGGCCGCGCGGCGCTCCAGCACGGTGAGGTGTCCGGCGGTCTGCAGCCGCAGGAGGGCGTCGAAGACGCGGCGCACGGCGGTGCGCGCCGAGGCCGTGGCCGCCGGGGCCGGCCGGTAGACCGGCTCCACGGCGGCCGCGGCCAGGCGGCGGCGGGCGGCGGTCTGCACCTCGTCCACGTACTCCACCGTGCGCGGGGCTTCGATGTCGCGCGGGGCGATCTGGCCGGGGCGCACCTCCAGCGGCCGCGGCAGCGCGTGGAACGCCGTGGCGGCCAGGAGGGCGAGGAAGGTGAGGAACCCGATCAGGCCCTTGCGGACCCCGGGGTGCGCCAGCGCGGTGACCGGGAACCGCCGCGCGCGCTCGAGGGCGCTCATAAGCCCTACAAGTGTAGGGGTGGGCCTTCGACCTTGTCTAGCGGGCGATCCGCCTCATAATTCAGGTTACCGAGCGGGGTAGTGTTGCCTCATAAATCCGGTTACCGGATCAGGAGGCACCATGAGCTCGCAGAGCATCCGGGA
>JAVHLY010000049.1 GCA_031081585.1 Armatimonadota bacterium | reverse complement strand
GGGCCGCGACCAGGCCATCCAGCGCAACCTCGTAGCCGGTCGGAGGTCGATGAGGGGGTTGACTCTCATAAACATGCGATTTTCAGCACCCTGCTAGGGCCCTGCCCGGCCGCGCCCGCCGATCCGACCGGGTCCGGACGGGGCGAGACCCCCGTCGCCCCGTCCGCCGGCGCGGTTGCCGCCCCCAGGGCCAGGATCGCCCAGGCGAGGTTCATCGGCCCGAGCAGGCTCCACCCGGACTGCAGCCACACTGCGTAGCCCCCCAGGCCGGCGAGGCACCCCGCGGCCAGCCGGTCGCCGCCCCGCCGCCACCGTCCCCACAGGCCCCGTGCCGCTCGTACCCACGCCCACAGGTAGGCGGCGAGGCCTACCAGGCCCGTGCTCAGGGCCACGTGCAGCAGCTCGTTGTGCGGGGAGTCGATCAGGTGCAGCCGCTCGCCGAAGAGTCGCCGGTAGGTCGGCGAGCCGTAGTCGGGGAAGCGCCCGACCAGCGCGGAGAAACCCCAGCCCAGCAGCGGCCGCTCGGCGACGAGCGGCAGGGTGTGGCGCCACAGGTAGAGGCGGATCTGCAGCGACGGCGTGGAGAGGTCGGCGGTGGAGGCGACCCGCCCGCCGAGGGCCGCCTGCGGACGGGTGAGGCCCATGAGCGCCGCCACGGCGGCGAAGAGGACCGCGGCCTGCACCACGCGGCGGGATGGCCTGCTCGCGCTGGCGGCGCGTCCCTGTCTCCCGACTGTCCTCCCCGGCTGCTCCCCCACTGTGGGCCGCCCGCGCGCCAGTCCCGCCAGGACGAGCAGCGCCACGACCAGGCCGACCCAGGCCCCCCGCGTCTGGGAGGCCACCAGCCCGGCGAAGAGCACGCCGGCAGCGAGCAGCGTCAGTGCCCAGGTGCGCCGCGGGCGGTCGAGCCCTGCCGCCAGCGCCAGCGGCAGGGCCAGCACCATGTGCGCGCCCAGGAAGATCGGGTTCCCCATCGTGACGTAGGCGCGCCCGTCGAAGAGGCCCGCCGGTGAACGCCGCAGCCCCCACGCTGGCAGCGGGTCCAGCCCGTAGAACTCCAGCACGGCGACGACGCCGATCATCACGGCGCCGGTGACCGTCGCGACCATCATCCACCAGCCCGCGCGGGGGCCGAGGCGGGCCCCGGCCAGCGTGAGCGCGCCCAGGGCGAGGAGGACGGCCAGGCCCTCGCCGCGGAAGCGCGAGGGGTAGAAGCTCACGAGCGGGTCGGGCGCAGCGAGCGTGGCCAGGGCGGCGGCGCCCAGGTAGAGGAGGACCGGGCCATCCAGCGAGGTGCGCCGCGTCCCGGTGCGCGCCCACAGGTAGAGGGCTCCGAGCGCCAGCGCTCCCAGGGCGAGCGTGGCCCGGGCCTTGAGCGCCACGGGCGGCAGCAGCGGGACGAGGGCGACGGAGGCCAGCAGGGCGCCGCCGGCCAGGAGCCCCGCGAGGCGGCGTCCGGCCTGCGCGGGGGCGAGGCAAGCGCCGGCTGCGGCTGCGGACAGGGCGCTCACGGGTAGACCTCTTCCCAGCGGAGGATGGTCACCTGGTCCGGGGCGCGCGTCGGCCCCGGGCCGGCGTAGACCACCTCCACCAGCGCGCGGACCGTGCGGTCCTGCAGGAGGGTGAAGCTGCCGTCCGGCTCCTGGCGCCGCACTTCGCCCGTGGAGAGGAGCTCCCAGCGGCGGGTGCCGGGGTTGGTGCCGAGGGCCCCGGGGGCGACCGGGCAGAGCGTGGCGCCGCAGTTGAGGACACAGGTGCAGGTGACGGTGTAGCGGTGCGGTCCGCTCGCAGGCACGAGGACCGACCCCACGGCCCCCGCGTCGCGGTTGGCCTTGAAGGCGTAGAGCTGGTGTTCCACGCCGGCGGTGGCCAGGTAGAGGGCCTGCGTGTCCCAGCGGGTGCGCAGCTGGACCTCGAGCTCGGCCGTCGTCGTCTCGGCCAGGGCGGTGACGAGGAGCGCCAGGACGACCACGATGAGCAGGGCCAGCGGCAGCGCCACCCCCCGCTCGTCGCGCAGGACGGACGTCGAACCGCTACGGAACAGCACGGGGCCCGGACCCAGTGGTGGTTGGTGGTGAGGGCGGACGCCGCTCGCCCATGGATCGAGGGCAGGAATCGGTCTCACGGGCTCTGCCGCATCGCCCGTCCGCGGAACGTCATGTCCGGGACGCGCCCGGCGGGATCCATGGCCACCAGGGTGACTTCCACCGTCCGCACCAGCGTCGGGGTGGCGCACGAGATCGCCGTCCCGGCGTCGTCGAGGCAGGCGACCGTCAGGGAGCGGAAGGGCCCGCCCAGTGCCGCCAGAGGATCGTTACGAGCCCCGGCGACCTCTGGCCCGAGCGTGATCTGCGGTTCGCGGTCCACCAGCGTCCGCACGATGATGCGGTAGGACCGGTGATCCATCGGGTCATTCACCCCATTGACCAGGGCGATGTGGTTGCCCGAGGAGCGGAACGCACCCCGCAACCGCTCCGAGAGCCAGCCGCCCGGTTCGGCGTTCCCCTCCTGCCAGATCCGCGCGCGAAAGGTCCTCCCCAGCAGGTGCAGCCGGGCCAGGTAACGAACGTCGTTTGCGATTGCGACGCTCCCCTGGTCATCGAGGGGGGTTCCCGGATTACCCCAGCCCGGGGATTCCCACAGCCGAAGCTCGTCATTACTCTCCGTCCTGCCCGGTGTGACCCAATAGCCCTCACCGGCATCGCTCAGCCTGGCGCTCATCCCCACCTGCCGGCCGTTGTTGCTGCTCGCGACGGTGACAAACCCCCAGAGGATCTCCACGTCGTCGTGGACCAGAGCTTTGGATAGCTGCCGGTACGCATTTGGGCTGCCGGGGGTGGCGTCGACGAACCGGAGCCCTCCGGGGGAGGCGCTGTAGGTCCCGTCCCGCGTGTCGCGTCGGATCCACTCGCCGGTGTACATGGCGGTGCCGTCCTCGTCGACGAGGAAGACATGGTCGCCATTGGCCGGCGGGGGGCCCGCGGCGGGATTCCCGTAGTAGAGGTAGTAGTTGGCGTTCGTCGTGCCATCGGCCATGGCCGTCTGCAGCCGGAACCAGATCCGGGTGTCGTTCTGGTTCCAGCCGTGGAGGGGGTCGGGGTCCACCACCCGGTCCAGCTCGACGAGCCGCGTCCCCGTCCAGTAGCGCACGCGCACGTCGTCTCCGCTGGCCAGGCTCCGTCCTGCCCTCACCAGCGCCGCGTGGTTGAACTGCAGGACCACGCTGTACCCGGCCGGCACCGCATCCCGGGCTCGGACCGTGATTTGCCGCCGGTAGTCCCAGTTGTCGCGCCAGCGGTACCCCAGCTCCCCGGTGGCGCCGTTCAGGCTGTACTCCACCGTGGGCGCGGCACCGGTGCCGTCGCCCCAAAAGAGCGTGAAGCGGATCATCCCCGGCGCCAGCGTCCGGAACGACTCTGCGGCGCGCACCTCGCGCAAGAGCCTGTCCAGGGCCACCCGGGCGGTCCGGCTCATCGCCTGTCGAGGGTCGGTCTCCTCGGCGATCAGCTGCCCCGTGCTCAGCAGCGGCAGCAACCCACCGACGACGAGCCCCAGCAGGAGCAGCGCCGCCAGCACCTCGAGGAGGGTGGCGCCGGTCTCAGGGGCGCGAGGTGACCTTGGTGGCATAGCCCACCTGGGGCTCGGCCGCTCCGCAGGTGCCGTCGCCGTCCCCGTCCAGGCAGGCCGTCACCTGCACTGCCCGCAGCGAGCCCACCCCCGGCGACGGGCTGCTCCCTTCGACCTCGACCGTCCAGGTGAGCAGACACTGCGGTCGGTCCGAGCAGGGCTCGCTCCCGGAGGAGACGCTGGTGATGTCGGCGCGCAGGCGGGTGAGGATCTCCTCGGCCTTGCGGCTGGCGACGACGCCCAGCACCAGGTCGGTCTCCGCGCCGGCTGTCCCGGACAGGACCACGGGGTAGAGTTCCATCAGCGGCACCAGGGCCAGGCCGATGAGGACCACGGCCACCAGGAGCTCGACCAGGCTGGCGCCGCCCTCGCCCGCCGACGGCTTCATGGCAGCGTCAGGCGCACGTGGCCCGTGGCCGCCACCACCTCGACCTGCCCCGAGACCGCTCCCACGCTGAAGCTGAGCAGGGCGGCGACGTCGGCCGCCCCCGACGGGGCGAAGGTCAGGCGCTCCGTGCCGGTGACGGTCACCCCGGCCGGCAGCGTCTTCGGGAAGTCGGGCTCGGTCGGGCCGCCGGCGGGCTGGACGGTGTAGCTGGTATAGGGGCCGCCGGGCGGGGTGAAGGTGACGACGTAATCGCGCCGGCGGGCGATGGCCAGCCGCCGGCTCATGGCCAGGTCGGCGGCCACGATCTGCGCAGCGCGCCGCACCTCGACCTCCGCGGGGGTCGCGAGCTGGGGCAGGGTGACCAGCAGCAGGAGGGCAAGGAGGGAGACGGCGATGATGACCTCGACGAACGAGACTCCCGCCTCGCCGACACCCCGCATGCTCGTAGGGTTGGGGCTCGCCCGAAGGCGAGCCCCGCCGGTCTCAGTCGTGTGAGTGGCTGGCCGGCAGTCGGCACGAGCTCGCGCTGTAGGCGGCGACGTAGTCGTCGGCGTCGGGTGTGCCGTCTGCATCACGCGGGTCCACCGGGCTGCCATCCGGGAAGTACGCCGTGTCCGCCAGGAAGCTGGCAAAGGACGGCTGGGCCCCCTGGCCCGGGCAGGCGTTGTTCTTGAACCGGTACAGCGCCAGGGCCGCGTTGATCGCCCGCACGTTGGCGTTGTCCACGGCGACCTTGGCGTCGTTCTCCGCCCCGAAGTAGTTGGGCAGCGCCACCAGGACCAGGATGCCCAGCAGCAGCACGACGGCGAGTAGCTCGACGAAGGTGAAGCCACCTTCTCTAGACGAGTCCTGCATTGCCTGTCCTCCTTTCTCATGTAGTACCAGGGCTATATGCCCGGCTTGCCATACACCGAGACCCCCGGCCTGTGCCGTGCCGCTCAACGGGTGAGCGACCGACCCAGCCCGAAGATCGGCAGGTAGAGCGCCAGCAGTATGAAGCCGACGAGCGCCCCCAGGGCCAGCGTCAGCACCGGCTCGAGGAAGGCCAGCAGGCGGCGCACCGCGCGTTCGAACTCGCGGTCGAGGACCTCCCCGACCCGCACCACCATGGCGTCCAGCCGCCCCGACTCCTCGCCCAGGGCCACCATCCGCACCACCAGCGGCGGGAAGGTGCCGGTGGCGCGCATGCCCTCGCTGAGACGCCGCCCCTCACTGATGGACGCCTGCAACGCTTCCGTCACCCGGGCGAATGCGGGGGAGGCGCCCGCCTCGCGCGCCACCTCGATGGCCGTCAGCACGGGCACCCCGCTCTGCAGCAGCGCGCCCAGGGCCTGGGTGAAGCGGGCCAGCTGCAGGGTGTGGGCCAGCCCACGGATCGGCCCCACCCGTTGCCCGAGGGCCAGCAGCGGCGCGGCCACCGCCTCCCAGAAACGCCGGCGCACCGGGGGCAGCAGGACGACCGGCACCCCGGCGACCAGGACGAGGAGGTTCGCCCGCACCAGGCGGCTGGCCATGACTAGGGCCTGTGTCAGCGCCGGCAGTTCCGCCCCGGCGCTGCGGTAGACCCGGTCGAAGGCCGGGATGATCACCGCGAGGAAGACGCCCAGGACCGCCAGCGCCAGGACCAAGACGAACCCGGGGTAGAGCAGGGCGTCGCGGACGCGGCGGCGGAATTCCAGCTCCCGCTCCAGATAGGCGGCCAGCCGGGCCAGGGCCTCGTCCAGGCGGCCCCCCACCTCGCCGCTGCGGACGATGCCCACGACGACGGGGGAGAAGACGTCCGGCCGCCGGGCCATGGCGGCCGAGAGCTGGCGGCCCTCCTGGATGTCGGCGGCCAGGGCCTCGACCAGTGCCCGCAGGCGTGGGTCGTCCAGCTGCTCGGCCAGGGCCTGGAACCCCTGCAGCAGCGGCAGCCCCGCCCCCACCAGGGTGGCCAGGTGGTATGCCAGGAGGGCGACATCCGCGACGGTTCGCGTCGTTCCCCGCCGGGGCGGCCGCCGTTCCGTCAGCGCGGTGACGAACAGCCCCTGCTGCCGGAGCCAGGCGCGGGCCTCGGCGTCGGTGAGCGCCTCTACCTGGCCGCGGACCAGGGCGCTGCGCGCGTCCCGCGAGACGTACTCGAAGCTCGGCATCCCCTCACTCCACCTCCGCGAGGACCAGCCGCTGCAGCTCCTCCAGGCTGGTCACGCCCTCGAGGACCTTGCGCACCGCCGCCTGGCGGAGGGAGAGCATCTCCGCCTCCCGCGCCGCGGCCTGGATCGCCCGGGCCGGGCGGCGCTCCAGGACCATCTCGCGGATGGTGTCGTTGAGCACGAGGATCTCGAAGACGCCCGTCCGTCCGTGGTAGCCGATGCCGCCGCACTCCGGGCACCCGACCGGGCGGTAGAGGGTCACCCGCCGGTCGGGAGGCAGGTCGAGGAGGCGCAGCTCGGCCTCCCGGGCCCGGGTGCGCCGCCGGCACGCCGAGCACAGGATGCGCACCAGCCGCTGCCCCAGCACGGCGATCACTGAGGAGGTCAGCAGGTAGGGCTCGATGCGCATCTCCATCAGCCGCACCAGCGCCCCGGCGGCGCTGCTGGTGTGCAGGGTGCTGAGCACCAGGTGCCCGGTGAGGGCGGCCTGGACGGCGATGGCGGCCGTCTCCGCGTCGCGGATCTCCCCGACCATCACGATGTCGGGGTCCTGGCGCAGGATCGCCCGCAGCCCCACCCCGAAGGTGATCCCGGCCTTCTCCCGCACGGGGATCTGGGCGATCCCTGGCAGCCGGTACTCCACCGGGTCTTCGATGGTCATGATGTTGCGGGTGCGCTGGTTCAGGTGGCTGAGGGCGGCGTACAGCGTCGTCGTCTTGCCACTCCCCGTCGGCCCGGTGACCAGCAGCATGCCATGCGGACGTTGCAGGAGCGCCTGCAGCAGCTCCTGCTGCTCGAGGAAGAGACCCAGCCGCCCCAGCCCGAGGAGGACGGTCCGGGTGCTGAGCAGCCGGACGGCCACGCGCTCACCGAAGGCCGTCCCCACCGTGGCCACGCGCAGGTCGACCTCGCGCCCCTCCACGGAGAGGACGATGCGGCCGTCCTGTGGGCGCGTGCGCTCGGAGATGTCCATCCCGGCCAGCACCTTCAGCCGCGAGATGACCGCAGCGGCCGCGCCCCGGGGCAGGAGGGTCTTGTCGTAGAGGACGCCGTCGATGCGGAAGCGCACCCGGGCGCGCTCCACGTCGGGCTCGATGTGGACGTCGGTGGCCCCGCTGCGCAGGGCGTCCAGGATGATCGAGTTGAGGACGCGAACGACCGGCGCCTCGTCCGCGACGTCCGCCACGGCCACGGGACGGGCGGCGTCCCCCTCGCCCTCCCCGACCGGCAGGCCGGGGAGGCTCTCACCCACCCGGCGGTCGACGTCGAAGAAGCGGCTGAGCGCCCAGTCGAAATCCCGCTCGGTGATGAGGAAGGGCCGCACCCGCCCCCGCAGCAGGCGGCCCACGATGTCCATGGCCACCACGTCGGTGGGGTCGAGCATGGCCAGGTGGATCTCCCCCCCGGCGCGGCCCAGCGGCAGCACCTTGTGCTGGATGACCACCCATTCCGGGAGGCGGCGGACCAGCCCCTCGTCGATGGGGTAGGCGGGGAGGTTGACGTAGGGGATGCCTCGCTGGGCCTCGAGGAACTGCCCCAGCGTCTGCTTGGAGACGTACCCCCGCTCGAGCAGGATCCTCCCGAGGCGGTCGCCGGTCTGGGCCTGCTCGGCCAGGGCCTCCTGCAACTGGTGGGGGGTGAGGATCCCGGCTTCCACCAGCATGGCCCCCAGGAGGCGGCGGCGGGGGCCCGCGCTGTACCGCACCTCTCCCTCGGGGCCGGCCTTGCGGGTGAGGTTCCCCAGGCGGGCCAGGGTCTCCAGCTCGGCGGCCACCTCCTCGACCGGAGCGCCGAGCTGACCGGCCAGGAGGTGGGCGGTCACCTCCTCAGCGTCGGCGCGGTGGTCGTCGAAGTGGGCCAGGATGCGACGCTGCAGGGTGTTCTGGGCCATTCGACCACCATCCGTATGCTCAATTAGGGGAAGCTTCAGACGTTCCCGGGTCAGGGCGGTTGGGATGCTCCAGGGGCTCCGGACCGCCCTTTGACATCCCCAAAGAGGGGTGCTATCCTTCCTCGGGTTACGCCATGGCCGAACAGGCTGAGGTGCGTGGCCCACAGGACGCCGGCGGGTCCCAGGAGGGGCTGGAGCGGATCCGGCACGCGCCAGCCCGCGCCGTGGGCGCCAACCAGACGCTCAAGGCGGTGGAGCGGGGCCGGGCGGTCCTGGTGGTCGTCGCCCGGGACGCCGACCGGCGGGTGACCGAACCGGTCCTCCGGGCGGCGCAGGCGCGGGGCGTGCCTGTCCTCGAGGTGGACGGGATGCGTGACCTGGGCCGCGCCTGCGGGATCGCCGTGGGCGCCTCTGCCGCGGCGGTCGTGAGGCCGACAATACCGCCGGAGGCCGGTGGCGATCCGGCGGACGAGACGGGGCTCTCCACCGTACCGTAGCATCGCTCCCCGTCCCCTCGGAGAGGCCCTTGGATGCGCCGCAGGGCACCAGCCTGGGTGCCTCGTATGGCGCAGCGTCAATCGCAGGGAGACGAAGACGTAGCGATAATCCGGGCCGCCGGTCCGGACATCGCACGGGCTTCCGCCCCTCGGCCGGGTCCGGGGGGTGCCGTCTCTCTACGGTCCGTCGCGGGCGTGACCGTGACGGGAGGGAGCGGGGAGGGACCGTGACCGTGCCCGAGGAGGCGAGGAACGCGTGCCGACGATTGCCCAACTGGTGCGCCACGGGCGGGAGCCGCTCCGCGGCAAGAGCAAGTCGCCTGCGCTGCAGGGCAGCCCGCAAAAGCGGGGCGTCTGCATCCAGGTGAAGACGACGACGCCCAAGAAGCCGAACTCGGCGCTGCGGAAGATCGCCCGGGTGCGGCTGACCAACGGGATGGAGGTGACCGCCTACATCCCGGGGATCGGGCACAACCTGCAGGAGCACTCGGTCGTCCTCATCCGCGGCGGGCGGGTGAAGGACCTGCCGGGCATCCGCTACCACATCATTCGCGGCGCGCTCGACGCCGCGGGGGTGGCCGAGCGCCGGCGGGGCCGGTCGAAGTACGGGGCCAAGCGCCCGAAGACGGCCTGAGGCGGAGCGGGAGGAGCGATGCCACGCAAGGGTCCGGTGCCGCAGCGCGAGATCCCGGGCGATCCGGTCTACGGGAACTCGGTGGTGGCCCGCCTGATCAACCGGGTGATGGAGCGCGGCAAGAAGAGCCTGGCCGAGCGGATCGTCTACCAGGCCTTCCGCGAGGTGCAGGAGAAGGCGGGGCAGGACCCGGTCAAGGTGCTGGACCGGGCCCTGCAAAACGTCATGCCGGTCCTGGAGGTGCGGCCGCGCCGGGTGGGCGGGGCGACCTACCAGGTGCCGGTGGAGGTGCGCCCGGAGCGGCGGCTGTCGCTGGGGCTGCGCTGGCTGGTGGTCTACGCCCGACAGCGCAAGGACCGGCGGGGCATGCCGGCCAAGCTGGCGGCGGAGCTCCTGGACGCCGCCGCGGGCCAGGGCGGCGCCGTGAAGAAGCGGGAGGACACGCACCGGATGGCCGAGGCCAACAAGGCGTTCGCGCACTATCGGTGGTAAGTGGCCGTCCGGCCGGGCGTCGTCCGGGCGGGCGGGGCGCGGCGGGCGGATCGTGACGGGAGTGCGATGGCTGTGAGTGTGGTCATGACAGCGAAAATCGGACTGCAGCGGACGCGCAACATCGGCATCGTCGCCCACATCGACGCGGGGAAGACGACGACGACGGAGCGCATCCTCTTCTACACCGGTCGCGTGCACCGGCTGGGCGAGGTGGACGAGGGCTCCGCCACCATGGACTGGATGGTCCAGGAGCGCGAGCGGGGCATCACCATCACCTCGGCCGCCACCACCTGCCTGTGGCGGGACCACCGCATCAACATCATCGACACGCCCGGGCACGTGGACTTCACCGTGGAGGTGGAGCGGTCGCTGCGGGTCCTCGACGGCGCCGTCGTCCTGGTGACGGCGGTGGAGGGGGTGCAGCCGCAGTCGGAGACGGTCTGGCGGCAGGCCGACCGCTACCGCGTCCCGCGCATCGTCTTCGTGAACAAGATGGACCGCGTCGGGGCGGACTTCCTGCGCGTCGTGCACATGCTGCGGGAACGCCTGGGCGCCCCCGCCGTCCCGGTGCAGCTGCCCATCGGTGCCGAGGAGGACTTCCGTGGCGTCGTCGACCTCATCCGCATGCGCTCCATCATCTACCTGGACGACCTGGGGACGCGGTCGGACGAGACGGCCATCCCCGAGGCGCTGCGGCCGCAGGCGGAGGCCCTGCGGGAGCGCCTGGTGGAGGCGGCGGCCGAGCTCGACGAGGCGCTGCTGCACAAGTACCTGGAGGGCGAGCCCATCGGCGAGGAGGAGCTGCGGGCCGCCCTGCGGCAGGGCACCCTCGCCTCCCGACTCGTCCCCGTGCTCTGCGGCAGCGCCTTCCGCAACAAGGGGGTCCAGCCGCTGCTGGACGCCATCGTCGACTACCTCCCCTCGCCCCTGGACCTCCCGCCGGTGCAGGGGGTCGACCCGCGCACAGGGGAGGCCGTCGTGCGCCACCCCAGCGAGGAGGAACCCTTCACCGCCCTGGCCTTCAAGATCGTCAGCGACCCCTACGTGGGGAAGCTGACCTACTTCCGCGTCTACGCCGGGCGGCTGCGCGCGGGCTCCTACGTCTACAACAGCACCAAGGGGCAGCGCGAGCGCGTCTCCCGCATCCTGCAGATGCACGCCAACCACCGGGAGGACATCCCGGAGGTCACCGCCGGGAACGTCGTGGCCGCGGTCGGGCTGCGGATCACCACCACCGGGGACACGCTGTGCGACGAGCAGTCCCCCATCGTGCTGGAGGCCATCCAGTTCCCGGAGCCGGTGATCGCCGTGGCCGTCGAGCCCAAGACGAAGGCCGACGAGGACAAGCTCGCCGCCGCCCTGGCGAAGCTGGCCGAGGAGGACCCCACCTTCAAGGTGCGCTACGACCGCGAGACCGGCCAGACGCTCATCGCCGGCATGGGCGAGCTGCACCTGGAGATCATCGTCGACCGGCTGCTGCGGGAGTTCAAGGTCGAGGCCAACGTCGGCCGCCCGCAGGTGGCCTACAAGGAGACCATCCGCGGCCCGGCGCGGGCGGAGGGGCGCTACATCCGCCAGACCGGGGGGCGGGGCCAGTACGGCCACGTCGTCCTGGCGCTGGAGCCGCTGCCGCGCGGTCAGGGGATCGAGTTCGTCGACCGGATCACCGGCGGGGTCATCCCCCGCGAGTTCATCCCGGCCGTGGAGGCGGGGGTGCGGGAGGCCGCCGAGGCGGGGATCCTGGCCGGCTACCCGGTCGTGGACGTCCGGGCCACGCTGCTCGACGGCTCCGCCCACGAGGTGGACTCCAGCGAGATGGCGTTCAAGATCGCCGCCTCCCTGGCCTTCAAGGAGGCGGCGCAGCGGGCCGGCCCGGTGCTGCTCGAGCCCATGATGAAGGTGGAGGTCATCACCCCGGAGACGTACCTGGGCGAGGTGATCAGCGACCTGAACGCCCGCCGGGGCCGCATCGTGGCCATGGAGGCGCAGGGCACGGCCCGGGTGGTCCGGGCGATCGTGCCGCTGGCGGAGATGTTCGGGTACGCGACGACGGTGCGGTCCATCACGCAGGGCCGGGCGACCTACACCATGGAGCCCTCGCACTACGAGGAGGTCCCGGCCCAGATCGCCGAGCAGGTGAAGGGGCAGGTGGCGGCGCGCGCGTAGGGCGCGGCGGCCCCGCCCGGAGGGCGAGACGGGAGGACGGGGATGGCGAAGGCGAAGTTCGAGCGGACGAAGCCGCACGTGAACGTGGGGACGATCGGGCACGTGGACCACGGGAAGACGACGCTGA
>JAVHLY010000048.1 GCA_031081585.1 Armatimonadota bacterium | reverse complement strand
ACGCCGACCACGCCGATGCCCTCCAGCACCGCCCGCAGCTCCTCGCGCTCGGCCGCTCCCAGCGCCCGCAGCGGCGGGCGGCACGCGCCCCCCGCAAGCCCCGCCAGGTCCATGGCGGCCTTCACTGCCGCCGGCTGACCCACCCGGCGCGCGAAGGCCCGGAACGGTGCCCACCGGTCGTGGAGACGGCGGGCTTCTCCCCAATCCCCCCGCCGCGCTGCCTGGTAGACCGCCACGATGAGGTCGGGAAAGGCGCTGGCGTTGGTCGACGTCACGCCCCCCATGCCCACGGCCAGCCCCGCCACCATGACAGTGTCCGACCCGCACAGGACCGTGAGCCGCTCCCCCACCGCCTCGACGACGGCCGCCATCTCGGCGGCGTCGAGGACCCCCTGCTTGACCCCCACGACCGTCGGGATCTCGGCCAGCCGCGCGATGAGGGCCGGCGAGAGGACCACGCCCGTGCTCGGCGTGTTGTAAAGGACGAGGGGGATGGCGGCGCGGGAGGCGATGAAGGCGAAGTGGCGCTCCACGTCGGCCTCCCTGACCTCCGTAACGTACGGCGGGGTCAGCATGGCCGCATCGGCCCCGGCCTCCTCGGCGGCGTGGGTGAGCTCAAGGGCCTCGAGCGTGGAGCTGTGGGCGGTGCAGGCGATGACGGGCACCCGCCCGGCCACCGCCCGGACCGCTTCCCGGATGAGGTGACGGCGCTCCTCGGTGGAGAGGGAGGGGAACTCCCCGTACCCCCCGCCCACCAGCACGCCCTGGACCCCTTGGGCCAGGACGGCCTCGATGTTCCGGGATAACCCGGCGAGGTCCAGGCTCCAATCATCGAGGAAGGGAGTCGGCAGGATGGCGTGGATGCCCCGCAGGCGATCCCTGACCTTCCGGACCGCGTCCTGCCCGGAGGCCATGCCGTCAGCACCAGGCTGGACTGGCCTCACAACCGTCCACGGATGCAAAGTTGAATAACATGAATCATGCGTACTTGATACTTTCTACATGCCCTGCGCGACTCCTTCAGTGTGGGCTGACTCCTGCTGAGAGTCGGAAGAACGGCTCGGGAGGACCCTCAAAACCGCGGGAGCCCCCGCCATCTGCGCGGAAAGGAGTGACAGGCAGCCCGCGCGAAGTGCTGGATTAAACGGTTGTAAAATGTCTTACATCTTCCGCGTGGACAATTCGACTCCGAGGCGCAGGCGCTAGCGATGAGGACGGGCCCTGCTCCCATGCCCCGCCTGGGGGTGCTCATCCTCGGCGAGCACCCCCCGGAGCGGCTGCGCCAGATCGTCCGGCGCTGTGAGGCCCTGGGCTTCGACGTCTTCTGGTACGCCGACGAGAAGTTCTACCGCGACCCCTTCGTCGGACTGACGGTGGCCGCGCACGCCTCCACGCGCCTCCGCCTGGGGACCGGCGTGACCGAGCCCTACGCCCGCCACCCGGCGCTCCTGGCCATGGCCATCGCCTCCCTCGACGAGGTGAGCGGCGGGCGGGCCGTCCTGGGGCTGGGGGCGGGCGGCAGCGGTTTCCCGGCGATGGGGGTGGTGCGGCGTGCACCCCCGGTGGCCGTCACGGAGGCGGTGCGGACCATCCGTGCCCTCCTGCGCGGTGAGACCGTCACCGTCGACGGGCGGGTGGTGCGGGTGCGCGGCGCCCGCCTCTTCTTCCCCGCCCGGGCGGACCTGCCGATCTACGTGGCCGCCCGCGCCCGCCGGATGTTGCGGGCGGCGGGCACGGTCGCCGACGGCGTCATCATCGCCCCCTACGCCTCCCCGCCGGGGCTGCGCTTTGCGCTGGAGCGCGTGGCCGAGGGCGCGCGCGCCGCCGGCCGCCGGCTGGAGGCGCTCGACCTCGCCGCCCGCGTGGACGTCTGCGTGGCCGACGATCCCCACACCGCCCGCGAGGCGGTCCGCTCGGCGGTGGCCCTGCCGATGTGGATCAGCTACCCCAACCTCGACTACCTGGAGCCGCTCGACCTGCCGCCGCTGCCCCAGGCGGTGCTGGACGTGCTGGCGGAGCGGCGCTACGAGCGCATCCCGGAGGCGGGACGGCTCCTGCCCGAGCCCTACCTCGACCACCTGGCGGTAGCCGGGACGGCGGCCGAGGTGACCGCCCGCCTGCGCGCGCTGGTCGAAACCGGCGCGACCCAGCTCATCGTCCGTCCGGTGCCGGCGCCCGGGACCGCCCTGGAGGACCTGCTCGAGCACCTGGCGGCTGAGGTCTTGCCGGCGCTGCGCAGCGTGACGCTGCCGGGAACCGGGGCGCGGGAGGCCGCCGCGCCGGGACTGCCATGAGGTTCGGCGTCGGGCTGCCTACCTGCACCGAGGGGATGATGTACCCCGTCCCCTTCGCCTCCCCCCGCGACGTCGTGCGCATCGCCCAGGAGGCGGAGGCGCTCGGCTACTTCGCCGTCATGGGCAACGACCACCTGACCACGCAGCGCTACGTGCGCGCCGAGTTCCCCGACCCGCCCAACTTCTACGAGCCGCTCGTCACCTACGCGGCGCTGGCCCCGGTGACCTCGACGATCCGGCTGATGACCGGGGTCATCGTCCTGCCCATGCGCGCCCCGGTGCTCCTGGCCAAGCAGGTGGCCACCCTCGACCAGTTCAGCGGGGGCCGGGTGCTGCTGGGGGTGGGGGTGGGCGCCTACCGGGAGGAGTTCGAGGCCGTCCACCCGGAGCTGCGCCGGGCCCGGCGCGGCGAGATGCTCACCGAGGGGATCCGGGCGCTGCGCGTGCTCTTCGGCGAGCGCCGCGCCACCTTCCACGGACGCTACTACCACTTCGTCGACGTCGAGCTGTACCCCAAGCCGCACCAGGCGCACCTGCCCATCTACATCGGCGGCAACGCCCCGGAAGGGTGGCGGCGGGTGGCGGAGCTGGCCGACGGGTGGCTCCCCGCCGTCCTCACCCCCGAGGAGGTCCGCCATGGCCTGGAGCAGATCCGGGCGCACGCCCGCGCGGCGGGGCGCGACCTCACCCACCTGGACGTGGCGCCGCAGTTCGCCGTCTCCATCGGCCGCACCCGGGAGGAGGCCACGGAGCGGTTCCTGCGCTCCCAGCTCTACCGCCACCTCCTCTCGCTGCAGCGCTCCACCCTGCGAGGGCAGCCCGTCGACTCCTTCGCGCAGCGCAACCTGCTGGGCTCCCCCGCGGAGATCCGCCGCCAGGTGCGCGCCTACCAGGAGGCGGGCGTCACGCACCTGGCCGGGCTGCTCTTCACCGCCAACACGGTCGAGGAGTTCCTGGAGAGCATGCGCCTGTTTGCCCGCGAGGTCATGCCGGAGTTCGCCGGATGAACACGGCGCGCGCAGCCGCCGTGCTGGCCGAGCAGGGCTGGGAGGGGCTTGTCGCCACCACCGCCGAGAACGTCCGCTACCTGAGCGGCTTCCGCAGCTTCACCCAGCCGCTGCTGCGCACGACCCAGGTCTACGCGGTGGCACGGCGCGACCGCCTGGACGCTCCCCTGGTGGTGGCGCCGGTGGCCGAGGTGGACATGGCCGCCCAGTTCCCGCCCCGCGGCGACCTCATCCCCTACGGCCGCTTCTTCATCGAGGCGGGAGCACAGCACGCCGACGCCGCTGACCGCGCCCTCGTCCGCTGGGCCTGCGAGACGGCGCCGCACGCCACCGCCCTCGACGCGCTGGTGGCGGCACTACGCCAGCTGGACCTCCTGGACGCGGCGGTCGGCGTCGACGAGGGGGGCCTGGCCCATGGCGGCTGGGAGGCCCTCGCTGCCCGCGCGCCGGGCGGCTTTCGAATGGCGCCCGCCGCCGACAGCTTCCGGCGGATCCGGGCAGTCAAGACCGCCGGGGAGGTGGCCGCGCTGGAGCGGGCCACGGAGGCGCTCCTGGCGGCGGTGGAGGCGACGCTCGGAGCGTGCACCGAGGGGATGACCGAGCGGGAGGCCGCGCTGGTCTTCGACCAGGCGGTGCTCGCCGCGGGCGCGCGGCCGCTCTTCACGGTCCTGGCCTTCGGTCCCCACACCGCCTACCCCAACGCGGTGCCCGGCGACCGTCCGCTGCGGCGCGGGGACCTGATCCGGTTCGACGTCGGTGCCGTCGTGGACGGCTACTGTGCCGACATCGCGCGCACCGCCAGCTGCGGCGAGCCGGCGGCGGCGGTGCGGGCGGCCTACCGAGCGATCCTGGTCGGCCAGGACGGGGCGGTGACCGCCTGCCGGCCCGGCGCCACGGCCGGAGCGGTCTTCACCGCGGCGGTGGCGGCGACGCAGCGCGCGGGCCTGCCCCACTACCGCCGCCACCACGTGGGGCACGGCATCGGGCTGGAGGTCTACGAGCCGCCCCTCCTGGCCGACGGGGTGGAGACGCCGCTCGAGGTCGGCATGGTCTTCGAGGTCGAGACGCCCTACTACGAGGTGGGCCTGGGCGGGCTGCAGGTGGAGGACACCGTGGTGGTGACCGCCTCGGGCCCGACGCTGCTGTGTCCGGCAGACCGGGAGCTGCGGGTGGTGGAGCCATGACCCACCGGAACCGCCCGGGGCAGACGGAAGCCGGACCGGCACCGCACGGCGGTGCGCTGGTCGGCCTGGCGTGCGTGCGGTGCGGCGCGGCCTACGGCGTGGTGGACCTCTTCACCGGGTGCCCGCGCTGCCTGGCCGACGGGCACCCGAGCAACGTCGCGCCGGTCTACCGCCTCGACGTTGTGCAGTGGACACGGGAGGCGCTCGGCCACCGGCCGGCCACCATGTGGCGCTACCGGGAGCTGCTGCCTGTGCGCGACCCCGTCACGCTCGGCGAGGGCGGCACTCCACTGCTCCCCCTGCCACGCCTGGGCCGCGCCTGGGGCATCGACCACCTCTACCTGAAGGACGAGTCGCGCAACCCCACCGGCTCCTTCAAGGACCGGCTGGCCGCCGTGGTCGTCGCCCGTGCGCGTGAGGTGGGGGCGGGCGTGGTGGCGATCGCCTCCTCGGGCAACGCCGGGGCGTCCCTGGCCGCCTACGCGGCGCGCGCCGGGCTGCGCTGCGTGGTCCTGACCGCCGCCGGCGCTTCCGCCCCTCTGGTGACGCAGATGCTGGCGCTCGGGGCCTGTCTCGTGGCCACGCCCACCGCCCGCGACCGGTGGACGCTCCTCCGCCAGGGTGTGGAGGCGCTGGGGTGGTACCCGGCGGGAAACTTCCACGACCCGCCGGTCGGCAGCAACCCCTACGGCATCGACGGCTACAAGACCATCGCCTTCGAGATCCTGGCCGACCTGGCGTGGACTGTGCCCGGGCTGGTGGCGCTGCCGGTCTGTTACGGAGACGGGCTGTGGGGCGTGGCCAGGGGCTTCCGGGAGGCGCGCCGGCTGGGGCTGGTCGACGGGGAGCCCCGCCTGGTGGCGGGAGAGGTCTTCGGCCCGCTGGCCCGGGCGCTGGCCGAAGGGCTGGACCACGTGCCCGAGGTGCCGGCGGGGCCGTCCGTGGCCTTCTCCATCGCCGCCGGGATCAGCACCTATCAGGCGCTGCGCGCCCTGCGGGAGGGCGGCGAGGCCTGCGTGCTGGACGACGGCGAGCTGCTCGAGGCGCAGGCGGCGTTGGGGACGGCGGAGGGGATCTTCGTCGAGGCCTCGGCGGCGGCGGGCCTGGCGGCGGTGCGTCGCCTCGCCGCCCAGCGGCGGCTGCCGCGGGGGGCGCCGGTCGTGGTGGTGGCCACCGCAGGCGGCCTCAAGGACGTCGAGGCCGCGCGCAGCCGCCGTCCCCCGGTCCCGGTCGTGGAGCCGACCCTGGCGGCGCTGCGGGAGGCCTTGCGCCAGACGTACGGGATGGCGACGTGAGCGCGGCCCTGCACCGGAGCCGGATGGCGGGACCATCGAGGCTCAGACGGGAACAGCTGTCGCCCCTGGGGCGACGGATGGAGGTGACGGTCATGCGCGTCCTGGGTGTCCTGCTCCTCGGCGGCGCACTCTTGCTGGCCCTCGTAGGGACGCCGCCCGGCAAGCCCGGCCTCATGCCGGCCTACGCGCAGCGCACGGGCGGGCGGCTGGTCATCGGGATCGGCTCGCTGCCCAACACGCCCGACCCGCACCTGGACAGCACCGCCAACGCCCTCCCGGCCTACGCGGCCATGTTCGAGAAGCTGGTGGCCTCGGACGGGCGGGGTGGCATCCGCCCGGTGTTGGCCCGCGCCTGGCGGCTGGTGGACGACCAGACCTGGGAGTTTGACCTGCAGACCGGCGTGCGCTTCCACAACGGGGCGCCCCTCACCGCCGAGGATGTGAAGTTCACCATCGAGCGGGTCCTCGACCCCAACACGCGGTCGCCATGGCTCGGGCGCATCTCGGCCATCGAGCGGGTGGAGGTCGTCACCCCCACCCGCGTGCGCATCGTCACCCGCGGGCCCTTCGGGCCGCTGCTGCAGGGGTTGACGGTGGTGGACATCCTCCCGGCGCGCTACTTCCAGGAGCGCGGCCCCGCGGGCTTTGCGGCGGCGCCGGTCGGCACCGGGCCGTTCCAGTTCCGGGAGTGGGTGCGCGCCGACCGCATGGTCTTCACCGCCTACCCGGGCTACTGGCGGGGCCGGCCGCGCCTGGATGAGGTGATCTTCCGGGCTATCCCCGAGGACTCCACCCGCGTCGCCGGGCTGGAGACCGGCGAGCTGGACGTGGGGGTGCTCATCCCGCCGGAGCAGGTGGAGCGGCTGCGGGGGCGCGGGCTGGAGGTGCGGGCGGTGAACCTCGGCCAGGGCATGGTGGTGAACCTGCGCGCCAACGCCGGCGGGCCGCTGGCCGACCGGAAGGTGCGCCAGGCCCTCAACTACGCCGTGGACAAGGAGGCCATCCACAAGACGATCCTGCGCGGCTTCGGGCGCATCCTGGCCGGGCAGGTGGTGGGGCCGGACGCGCTGGGGCACAACCCCAACCTGCGTCCCTATCCTACGACCCGCAGCGGGCCCGGCAGCTGCTGGCCGAGGCCGGCTACCCCAAACGGCTTCGAGGTGACCTTCAACGGCACCGTCGGCCGCTACACCAAGGACAAGGAGATCGACGAGTTCATCGCCGGCCAGCTGGCCGAGGTGGGGGTGCGGGCGCGGCTGGAGATCGTCGAGGGCGGCGTCTACATCCAGCGTTTCATCGCCCGGCAGCTGGAGGGGATGTTCATCTGGGCGTGGCAGTACTTCCCGGCCATGGACGCCGACCTGCCGCTCAACTTCTTCGGCTGCCGCTCCGTAGGCAGCTTCTTCTGCAGCCAGGCCTTCGACCAGCTCTTCCCCCAGAGCCGCGCCACCCTCGACCCGCGCCGGCGGGCGCAGGTCCTGCAGCGCGTCGCCCGCATCGTGCGGGAGGAGGCCCCGGCCATCTTCCTGGTGCAGACGCCCGGCATCTACGCAGTGCAGCGCCGGGTGCGCGGGTTCGAGTGGGGGGCGGACTACCTGATGAGCCTGCACCACACGGAGGTGACCGGCCGCTAGGTGTCCGCCTTCGTCCTGCGCCGCCTCGTCGACGCGCTGGCCGCCGTGCTGGGGGTCTCCACGCTGGCCTTCCTGGCGCTGCGGCTCTCGGGCGACCCGGTGGCGCTGCTCGTCACGGAGTACGCCACCGAGGAGGAGATCGCCCGCGTCCGCCAGGTGCTGGGACTGGATCGGCCGCTGTGGGTGCAGTACGCGCGCTTCCTGGGCGACGTGCTGCGGGGCGACTTCGGCGCCTCGCTGCGCTTCCTCCGGCCGGCCGCGGCGCTGGTGCGCGAGACCCTGCCGGCCACAGTGGAACTGGCGACGACGGCGCTGCTCATCGCCGTCGTGGTGGCCGTGCCGCTGGGGGTCGTGGCCGCGCTGCGGCGCGGCACCCTCGTGGACGGCGCGGTGACGGTGGCCGCCACCGTGGGCCAGTCCATGCCCTACTTCTGGCTGGGGATCCTGCTCATCATGCTCTTTGCCGTCCGGTGGGGCTGGCTGCCGAGCTTCGGCCACGGTTCCTGGCGCCATCTGGTGCTGCCCGCGGTCACGCTGGCCATGACCCCCATGGCGCGCACCGCACGCCTGGTGCGCTCCGGCTTGCTGGAGGTGCTGAGCCAGGACTACATCCGCACCGCCCGGGCCAAGGGCCTGGCGCCGCCCCGGGTGGTGGTGCACCACGCCTTGCGGAACGCCGCCATCCCCGTGGTGACGATCCTGGCGCTGGACTTCGGCACGCTGCTCGGCGGCGCGGTCGTCACCGAGACCATCTTCGCCTGGCCGGGGGTGGGCCGGCTGATCGTCACGGCCATCCAGAGCCGCGACTACCCGGTGGTGCAGGCGGCGGTCTTCTACCTGGCCATGGTCTTCGTCCTCCTCCACCTGCTGCTCGACCTGCTCTATGCGCGCCTCGACCCCCGCATCCGCTACCAGTAGCGGCGTGGCCCCCCTGGCGGCGCCCCCGGCCCCGGGCCGCGCCCTGCGCGCGCGGCGGCGCGCGCGCCCGCATGCCATCGCCCGGGCGGCATTCGGCATCCTGGCGGTCGTCGCCCTCGCCGCCGTGGCCGCCCCCTGGGTGGCGCCCTCCTCTCCCTACAAACAGGACATCCGCCAGCGCCTCGCCCCGCCCGTCTGGGTCCCGGGGGGGTCGGCCGCCCACCTGCTCGGCACCGACCAGCTCGGGCGGGACCTGCTGAGCCGGCTCATCTTCGGCGCCCGCATCTCCCTCCTCGTCGCCGTGCTGGCCGTGGGGCTGGCCGGCGCGGTGGGGACGGGGCTCGGCCTGGTCGCCGGCTTCTACGGCGGCTGGATCGACCGGATGCTGTCGCGCCTGGCCGACATCCAGCTCGCCTTTCCCCTCACCCTGCTGGTCATCACCCTCATCGCCATGCTGGGCCCCAGCCTGACGAACCTGGTGGTGGCGCTGGGGGTGGGCGGGTGGGCCGCCTACTTCCGCATGACGCGGGCCCAGGTGCTGAGCCTGCGCGAGGCGGAGTACGTGCTGGCCGCCCGCTGCCTGGGGGTCCCCGACCTCCGGATCGCCGTCCGCCACGTCCTGCCCAACGCCGTGGCCCCGCTGATCGTGCTGGCCTCCTTCTCGATGGCGCAGGTGATCATCCTGGAGTCCGCCCTCAGCTTCCTCGGGCTGGGCGTCCAGCCGCCCACCCCCACCTGGGGCGGGATGCTGGCCGACAGCCGCGACTACCTGGCCATCGCCTGGTGGCTGGCCGCCTTTCCCGGGGTGGCGCTCATGCTCACGGTGCTGGCGGTCAACGTGGTGGGGGACTGGCTACGGGACACGCTCGACCCGCGCCTGGTGGTGTAGGCGTGGCCCGGGCCCCGCTGGCCCAGCAGGTGGTGCAGGAGCTCCGGCAGGAGATCCTGCGGGGGCGCTTCACGGGTGCGGAGCGGCTGCCCTCCGAGCCCGAGCTGGCGCGCCTCTTCCAGGTGAGCCGCCCCACCCTGCGCGAGGCGCTGCGCGTGCTGGAGACCGAGGGCCTGCTGCGGCGGCGGCACGGCGTAGGCACCTTCGTCCGGCCGCGCGGCGCCGTCACGGCCGGCGTCGAGCGGCTGCAGAGCTTCACCGAGACGATCCGCCAGGCCGGCTATCCCGCGCGCGACCAGGTGCTGGCGATCCGGCCGGTGCGCCTGCGCGGGACGGTGGCGGCGCGCCTGGGGGCCCGTCCGGGGGAGGCGGGCGTCCTCGTGCGCAGCCTGCGCTGGATCGGCCGGACGCCCGTCATCTACTGCGAGGACACGCTCCCCGCCTCGCTCGTGGCCGATCCGGCGGTGGTGGAGCTGCGCCGCCGGCGCGAGTCCCTGCTGGACTTCTTCCGGCTGGACCTGGGGCTCGAAGTGCGGTACGCCCGGCTGGCCCTCGAGGCCATTCCCGCCGCAGGACGGGTGGCGCGGGCCCTGGCCGTCGCCGCCGGGCAGCCCCTGCTCCGGCTGGTCGGCACGGCCTACGACGCGGCGGAGCGGCCGCTCTATGCCACGGACAACCACGTGCGTACCGCGCGCTACCGGTTTGTCCTCATTCGCCGGTAGACGCCTGCAGGGCTCCCCGCCCTTGTCCGTGTATCAGGAATTTGAACCTTCTGACACTTTCCGTTTGGGGGGCGGCCAGGGACTTCGCCATGCGCTGGGTACGCGGACCCGTTCGTCTCCGGCAGGAGGGGATGTGGCTGTCGCCGGCCCTCCTCCTCGCCCTGGCCGCCGGCGCCCTCGGCGTCGTCGCATCTCCGGCGCGGGGCCGGGACGTGCACGTGCACATCCTCGTCGTGGGAGGCACCCCGGCCGGCATCGCCGCCGCGGTGGCCGCGGCCCGCTCCGGGCACTCCGTGGCGCTCGTGGAGGCCCGGCCGTTCCTGGGCGGCGTCCTCACCGGCGCCATGCTGAGCAGCTTCGACCTCAGTCGGGGCCCGGACGGGCGGGACACGGTCGGCGGGATCTTCCATGAAGTCTACCGGGAACTGGGCCTCACCTTCGATCCCCGGGCGGCACGCGCGCGCCTGCTCGAGCTGGTGCGGCGGGAGCCGGCGATCGACCTGCGCCTGGGGGCCCGGGTGCGTACGGTCCTCGTCGCGGCGGGCCGCGCCAGCGGCGCGATCCTCGACGACGGGACGACGATCCAGGCCAGGGTCGTCATCGACGCCACCGACGACGGCGACGTGGCAGCCGCGGCGGGCGCCCGGTACACCGTTGGCCGGGAGAGTGCGGGAACCGACCGCCTCACCCAGGCGGCCACCTTGATGTTCCGCCTGCGGGACGTGCGCTGGTCCGAGGTGGTGGCCTACCTCAGCCGCGACGAGAAACCCCGGCGGGCCGGCGGCGTCTACGGCAGCCTCGCCTGGGGCTACCGCCGCATCGTTACCCGATGGCGCTCACCTGACCCCGAGCGAATCGCCGCCTACGACCTCAACCTGAGCCGCCTCTCCGACGGGAGCGTCTGGGTGAACGCCCTGCAGGTCTTCCGGGTGGACGGGACCGACCGGACCTCCCGCCTGGACGGCTACCGCAGGGCGAAGCGGGTGGTCCCGGCATTCGTGGCATTCCTGCGCGCGCAGGCCCCGGGCTTTGCCCGCGCTACCCTGATCGAAGTCGCCCCGGAGCTGTACATCCGGGAGACGCGGCACGTCGTCGGGCTGTACACGCTCACCGCCCGCGACGTGATCCGCCAGCGCCACTTCTGGGATCGTGTCGCCGCCGGGGCCTACCCGCTGGACCTGCATCCCTACTCCCCCGGGTGGAACAACCCCTACCGCGCCCGGCGCTTCTACTTCACCGTGCCGCTGCGGAGCCTGGTCGTGCGCGACGTCGACGACCTGTTCGTCTGCAGCCGGGCCTTCTCGGCCACCTACCAGGCGGCGGGCGCTGCGCGCGTGGTCCCGGTGACGATGGCGCTGGGCCAGGCGGCGGGCATGGCCGCCAGCGTGAGCCTCGAGGCCGGTGTGTCGGCCCACGAGCTCATGCGCCGCCACGACCTGGTGGCCCAGGTGCAGTGGCGGCTCCAGGCTGCCGGGGCCCACATCAGCCACCGGACCCTGGTCGCCTCCGCCCCGAGGCATTTGGGCCGACCCGCGCCGCGGCCGTAGCCGGGCGGCCCCCTCCGGAATGGCCCCCCGGGCCCCGACGGTCCTCAGGCCACCACGCGGGGCAGGCCCTGGGCGCGGCGCAGGGCGGCGATGTAGCCGGCGTTCCAGTCGTGGTGGGTCAGGTAGTCCACCGCCTGCTGCCACAGCGGGGCGTCGTCGCCCCAGTGGGTGTAGCGGAAGGCGGTCCAGTCCTCCTGCACCGCCTCCAGGGCCTGCTCCAGCGCCTCGAAGGCGCGGCGCATGTAGCCCACCACCTCGGCCTTGGGCGGGAAACGCAGCCGGGCGGCGGCGGCGTCGTCCATCTCGTAGCCGCTCTCGCCCGCGCCCAGTTCGGCCGGGTTGAGCCCCCACCGCCGCGCCAGGCTCTCGGCGAACCAGATCTGCTCGCCCGCCCCCAGCACCGCCCGCGCCGAGGGGCTGGCCTGGCGCAGCGTCGCCTGGATGTCGTCGGCAGTGCGGGCCAGGTGCCAGACCTGGAAGGCGATGTTGTGGGCGCTCGGGGTGGGGCGCCAGGCGTACTGCTCCTCGGTGAGCCCGTCCACCATCGCCAGCAGCGTGCGGTGGCTGCGGCGGAAGCGGTCTATCAGGAATGCCCTCAGCTCGCTCATGGTCCTCTCCCGGGGCGGCCTACGTCCCCGCCTCCTCCTCGTAGCGCTCCTTGAGCGCCTGGACGACGGACGGGTCGGCGAGCGTCGTGGTGTCGCCCAGCACCCGCCCCTCCGCGATGTCGCGCAGCAGC